>SDZZ01000079.1 GCA_004173255.1 Chitinophagaceae bacterium
GCACGCGGCCTTACGCCGGTATAGCCAGGCAAACCATCCAGGTTTTCCGCTTTACAATACAATCACTCAAAACTCGGAAACGCAAAAAGGCCGCAGTGTGAACTGCAGCCTTTTCTATTCATCAATCCAGTCAATTACTTAATCAGCTGGAATGTTGCCGGTGGCGTGGTTGTATCAGGCTTAGGTAAAGTAGACGTATCTTTTTTACCAGGCACTGTATCCTGGAACGTCTGTTTTACTGATACTGATTTTGTTTCGGTGGTTGATGCCAGCGCTACTGCTGATACAGCGATAGCTGCTGCGAGAAATACTTTTTTCATGCTATAAAGTTTTAAGAATAAAAGAATAATTGAAAAGACCTGAGGGATCATTTCTTATTTCGCTAGAGGTTTTGCAATTACTCTGCCAGTCGGCGAAAATGTTTATAACTTTTGAAAAAAATACAGGAGGGACTTCGTTCCACACAGTGTTACCTGATAGCCTCATCGTCTGTAATGCAGTGCTGTCAAGCATTGCAGCGATTGGCACGCACATCTATTGTGGCATCATTTTTAGCTTTGTTAAAGTGTCCTAATCTTTTAACTTTTAAATGAACAGTATGAAAAAGCTTCTTTACATAGTAACTCTTAGCCTGTTTGCGGTAGCCTGCGGTAATGAATCTGCCAAGGATACCCAATCAACAGACAGTGTAAACTCCGCGCCGGTTAACGATGCAATCAGTAATCCGAACCATACACCTGGAAGTACTACACCTGGTGAAGCAATGGGCAACGGCGATACATCTTCGTATGAGGGTATGCCGAACAAGACCTCTGACAGCACCCCTAAATAAAAAACCCTCTGCCACGGGCGCAGAGGGGTAGGTATAAACCTGAGCCAGGTTTGATCAGCGGACCACAGAGAATTTGATCACAGAAACTTCTCCTTCATTCATCAGTTGTAATGAATAGATCCCTGGAGGTAATTTGTCGATCTGGTTAATGCTGAGGCTGTTTGAACCTTCATACACTTTGGTCTGCTGCTGCAGTACAGTGCGACCGGACATGTCGAGTACACGGATGTCGGCAGATGATGTGCGGCGTGCGCTGAAACGAACGGTGGTAATGCCGTTGGTAACAGGGTTGGGGTTAAGTACAATACCATTCAATGCAGCGGCTTCCTTGCGGACCATGATGGTTGAACTGTAGGTATACTTCCGGTCAATATCGAGCATCTTGAGACGGTAGTAGAATACGTTACCAGACGCGCTTGCGAGGTTGTCGCTGTATTCATAATTCTTTTTGGTTTCGCCACTTACTGAGCCCTGGGCAGACTGCTGTCCGATTTCGGAGAAGCTGAGACCATCGTTGCTTCTTTCAACAATGTACTTTTCGAAGTTCACTTCGTTTTCTGAAACCCACTTCAGCGTGGTTACATTGTTACGGAAGATGGCGTTGAAGCTTACCAGTGTAACCGGGAGAACACTTTCCTGCGGGAAGTTGAAGCAACCCAGGCGTGAACCGTACTGGCGTACAGGGCGGCCTGCAGTTCCGCCAGGATTGTAGTCGTACCCCATGCGGAACGTGATGGAGGGGAACGCGCCGTTATATTTAAATGCAGCGGCGTTTTGTGCGCATTTGGACACACCGTCTTTTTCGCAAATGCCGCCAGCGAAACCGGTCCAGTCCGAACCTCCACTGTTGTACAGATAGGCTGAAAGGTCAGTTGTTGCGTTGCTGATTACCTGTGGATTATTTGTTCCCACTTTTTTGGCCATGCCTGTTTCACGGTACCAACGTCCGGCAGCACCGACGTTACCACCGGAAGAAAATCCGTCGATATCATAGTGTACATAGTTCAGGTTGGTAAGATTGACTGGGGTGGCGAAGTCAGCATTCGTATTGTTGTTGGCACCAGTGCTGTTTTTGAAAAAACGCATGGTGAACTGCACGTATCCGCGACGGTCACCGCTTGCTGATCCTACAAGGCTCTGGTCTGCACTGATCCTTGGGCAAAAATAGCTGGCCATCGAAACATTCGACTGGTCAACTGCATTGTCATCATCGATGCTTGCAAGGGTAGCCTGGTACACTTCATCGACCGATACTTCAACATTGATAGTAACACCGGATACCACTGCCATGTTACGGTATCTCCAGATGGCGCCGGCAGCAAGGCGGTTAGCATCATTACCACGATTATATATTCCACCTTCTGTTGCACTGACTACATTGTTAGTTCCCGGAGGGCAAACATCTATCAGGCTGTTAGTGATACATGAACTTGAATTACAGGTTGGGGGTGCACCGGGTGCCGGGATTTGCGCATTTGCTGCGAAGGTTGCTGACAGTAACATCAGCAATGAAAGAAACTTGTTCATTTGCTCTAGGTTTATAGTAAATCAAAAAAAAGACGAACACGGGTTCAGGATCGGGAGGAGATTTACAGGAATAGATTTACTATCTGGTTTAACCTAAAAGGGGAGCGGAAGTTAAGTAGGAGGTCTTTTGGGAGGAGATTGAACAAATGAGGAAACAAACCTAATATCCAATTCCGGAATATGCAAGTTATGTGAAGAAAAACTTTATCACCGGCCTGTAAAAACTGGTGCACGCCTGTTCGTGAATGCTTCCACACCTTCCTTGAAATCAGCTGTTAGCGCGGCTTTCTGCTGATACATATCTTCTTTTTTTAATTGTTTGGAGAGTGACGAATCAAATGTATCATTCAGCAGTTGTTTTGTATATGAAAGACCTTGTGTAGGCATTGATGCGAGGTATTCAGCGATAGCCATGGATGCCTCAGCAAAATTTTTATCATCAATCACTTTATAAATCATACCCATCTGTGCAGCTTCATCTGCGTTCACCTTTTCACCAAGCATCATCAGTGCAGAAGCTTTCTGGAAACCGATCAGCCGGGGCAGGAAAAAAGTACCACCGCTATCGGGCACAAGACCAATTTTGGAGAAGGCCTGGATAAATGATGCTGATGCAGCGGCCACTACCAGGTCACAGCATAGCGCAAGGTTGGCACCTGCGCCTGCGGCCACACCATTGACTGCGGCAACCACTGGCTTTTCCAGTGACCTGATGAGAGTGATGAGTGGATTATAATGTTCTGACAGGATTTTCGCCATTCCCGGTCCGTCAGGATCCGTTACTTCAGCAAGGTCCTGCCCGGCAGAAAATGCCTTGCCCATTCCCGTGAGATAAATACAACGGATGGATTCGTTTTTACATTCTTCCAGGATTGATTGCAGCAGCAGGGCCATTTCCCGGTTAAATGCATTTAATTTCTCCGGACGGTTCAGGGTGATAACGGCAACAGGTCCCTTGATTTCAAGAATAACAGAAGACATTGCGTTGTTTTTTATTGGGGAATAAGAATCAGTGACACTTAAAATAATCAAATGGTTCAAGGCAGTCGTCGCATTTGTAAAGCGACTTGCAGGCAGTGGATCCGAACTCGCTGAGGCGACCGGTATGCCACGAGGCGCAATGAGGGCATTGGACCGATTCTTCGGCAAACAGGTCAGTGCAGGATGCATGTCGGTTCAGCATCGGTGGTGCAATACCGTATTGTTTCAATTGTGTTTTGCCTTTTTCGGTCATCCAGTCCGTGGTCCAGGCCGGATGCAATTGCATAATCACTTCCGGCTCCGGGTAACCATGTGCCATCAGTTCCATCCGGATGTTCATGGCAATCACGTCCATTGCAGGGCAGCCGGAATAGGTAGGCGTGATGAACACGGTGACTTTATTGCCGGCAGATCTGATATTACGGACCACACCCAGGTCAATCACCGATAATACCGGGATCTCCGGATCCATTACCTGTTCGAGTATTAATTTTATGGCGCTTGTATCGTTTGTTGTTGTGACCATTGATTCTTTATTTACCACAGCGCATCCGGATACGTGCGGGGAAGTACCTGCATTTCTGCCAGCAAGTTTACAAGGTCATCGGTGTGCTGTCCGGTTTTACCCGAAAATCGATTGACAACCGTCGAAGGCACTGCCAGTCCTGCTTCCAGGAAAACACTATTAACTTTATGCAGCCATGGACCGTACAAAGAAACCGGGTTGCTGGTGCCTGTTTCATAGGCAGCAGCGGTAAAGAATTCCGTGTGGTATGGCCATAATTGCAGCAATGCGAAGTTGATCCGTGTATTACTCTCTTCAGTGCCGTCGCCCAGCCGGATCACCCATTCGCTGCTCCATCGAAGGTGATAAGTTACTTCTTTCAACGACTTGAGCGCAATACCCGCCAGCCGGGCGTCCTGGCCGACAGCCAGATTGGTGTACAGCAGGTGCTGGAAGGCGCTGGAAAGGAATTGGCGAAGGGTGGTAAATGCCCAGTCCCCTTTCGGGAGTTCAGCCATCACAGCATTCCTGAATTCACCCGCATCGCGCAGGTATGCCAGGCTGTCTTCTGTACAACTGCCTCCGGTGAGTTCAGCGGCATACTGGTAAAAATTCCTTGCCTGTCCGATGAGGTCAAGGGAGATATTGGTAATGGCTATGTCCTGTTCCAGGATAGGACCATGCCCGCACCACTCGCTGTTGCGATGGCCAAGCACAAGTGCATTGTCTGCCAGATGCAGCAGGTATTCTGTGTTTGTATGATGGTGGTTATGTTCCATTGTTACATGTGACCCAGTTCATCGGGCAGCTCATAGAATGTAGGGTGACGGTAAATTTTGTCGGTGGCCGGTTCGTACAGGCTTTGGGTATCGGCCGGATCGCTCGCAACAATGTGTACCGACTGCACGGCCCAGATACTTACGCCTTCCATTCGCCGGGTGTATACGTCCCTTGCGTTTTCGATGGCCATGGCTGCATCGGCTGCGTGCAGGCTGCCCACGTGTTTGTGGTCAAGCCCCTGTTTACTCCGGATAAAAATTTCCCAGAGCGGCCAGTCGTTTCGGCTGAGTGGGTTCCCTGATGGCGCGGATGGCTCGCCGGAGCTGTCGCCGGGTATGTCACCGTAATAATATTTGCGTATTGTGATCATGTTGATTCCTTTCGATAAGTTTTTTCCGTGAGGTTCAAAGCCTGACGGGGGTCTGAATGGATGAGATCCTTCCAGGATGACAAGGTCCTTCCGGGATGAGATCCTTCCGGGATGCCAGTTTCCCTGCATAGGCGTTTGCAGCTTCCCGCACCCACTCCCCATCTTCCCATGCCTGTTTGCGTGTTTCCAGCCGCTCCTTATTACACGGTCCGTCGCCTTTCACCACTTTCCAGAATTCATCCCAGTTTATTTCACCAAAATCGTACGATTGTGCCGACTCATTCCAGGCCAGGTCCGGATCGGGCAGGGTCATTCCCAGCACCTTTACCTGTTCGGCGCACATATTCACAAACTCCTGCCGCAATTCATCGTTTGTTTTCCGTTTGATTTTCCATTTCATGCTCTGGTCCGAGTTGGTGCTCTCGCTGTCTTTCGGACCAAACATCATCAGGCTCGGCCACCACCAGCGATTGATGGCGTCCTGGCACATGGATTTCTGTTCAGCCGTGCCGGCCGACAGGTGCAGTAGCAGTTCAAAGCCCTGCCGCTGGTGAAAGCTCTCTTCCTTACAGATGCGGACCATGGCCCGGGCGTATGGTCCGTAAGACGTGCGGCAGAGCATTACCTGGTTCAGGATTGCCGCGCCATCGACCAGCCATCCGATGGCACCGATATCGGCCCAGCTTTCAGTGGGGTAATTAAATATGGAAGAATATTTTGCCTTGCCACTGTGCAGGTCATCGATCATCTGCAACCGGGTGGTACCAAGGGTTTCCGCGGCTGAGTACAGGTAAAGGCCATGCCCTGCCTCATCCTGCACCTTTGCCAGCAGGATTGCCTTCCTTTTAAGTGACGGGGCACGGGTAATCCAGGCGCCTTCGGGCAGCATCCCCACAATTTCGCTATGGGCATGCTGGCTGATCTGGCGAACCAGCGTTTTCCGGTAAGCATCGGGCATCCAGTCCTTCGGCTCAATCCTTACTTCGTCATTGATCCGTACCTGGAAAAGCTGTTCGGCGTTATCCATCGTTATCCGTTGTTTGTTTACCCCTCAAATTTAATAAACCTAACGGTTGTAAGTACTTTTTATTCGGCGATTGAAATCTGCCCCAATCGGGTTCAAGTTGTTATATAACTCCCTGGTTTCCCACCGTTCACGTTTAGCTAAACTTTTTTAGCCCATTAGTAAGAGTTTTTTTAATTTTGCCCGACGACGCGTTTCACAAAAACTGCCAACGATTTGTCTCACGGGCTGCCTCATAATAACAACACCACACTCTACAACCTCCAGTCAAGGGTCGCCATGGACGACCAGTCTGCGTTTACCCAGCTCTATGTTATTTTTGGAAAGAAACTGATCCAGTTTGCCGTGAGCCTTGTCCGTTCAAAAGAAGCTGCGGAAGAACTGGTGGAGGATGTTTTTGTACGCATCTGGGCCAACCGGAAGCAGATCACGGATATTGAAAACCTGACTGTTTACCTGTACGTGGCTGTAAAAAACAAGTCGCTTAACCTGCTTTCCAAAAAAGCGCGTGAACTGGTTACTTCCCCTTTTGATTATCTCGATACACCCCTGGATGAATTTGCAGCGGACCCTTACGACCTGATGATTACCTCAGAAATGATGGGTCGTATGCGGGATGTGATTGAGACCCTGCCGCCGCGCTGCAAAATGATCTTCAAACTGATCCGCGAAGACGGCCTGCGTTATAAGGAAGTGTCGGAAATCCTGAACATTTCCGTCAATACTATTGATGCGCAGATGGCCATTGCGGTAAAAAAGATCTGTTCGGCCCTTCAGATTGACCGCAGCACCCGGATTTTCAGCACCGAGGCCACCATTTCCCCAAAAAACACAAAAAAAGGTTAACGTTCCTTAGTAGAACGGTTGCGAATAGCTGTCCATCATGGCACAACGAAGACTAGCCGCTTGGAAAGAACTGAAAAAATATGGCATCTGATTGCAAAAGCCCTTAACCGGGAGATCTCCCCTTCCGAGTATGAAGAGATGGTTGCCATACTTGCTGCCGATGCTGGCCTGGCCCAGCAATATGAGCTGCTCACCCGCATCTGGAACGAAAAGCAACACGATAACGACGATACCAAAGAGGCCGAAGAAGCCATTGAAAAAATCATTGGCAGGGCTGGCCCCCTCCAGGAGGATGATTCACGGGTTTATAATACCGAAGAAGCAATGCCTGTTCGCCGGAGAAGGCGCCGGGTAATCCGCATCGCTTCCCTCTCCGGAATTGCCGCCGTTATTACCGGCCTGCTGGCCTGGTACTTTCTCACCCCTACATTGGTGGCATCCGGAACGGCAACATCCGCTGAGGTTTCCGAGCAATACCTGAGCACACAAAACGGCAGCCGATCAAGATACCTGCTGCCTGATGGTACCACGGTATGGCTGAATGCAGGTTCAAGGATCGTATACGAAAATGATTTTACCGGAAAAACCAGGGAGGTCAGGCTGGAGGGTGAGGCCTATTTTGATGTAGCCCACCAGCCGGATAAGCCTTTCATCGTGCACACTTCTGGTTATAATATTAAGGTACTGGGTACTGTATTTAATGTAAAGGCCTACCCGGAAGACAAAACGATTGAAACAACGCTCTTCCGCGGTTCGGTAAAGGTGTTCAGGCAGCAGGACCCTGAATCGGCGGCAATCAACCTGGTTCCAAACCAGAAACTACTGGTGCCCCGGATTGATGGAGCCGTGGCCGCCACCACAGAACCGGCAGTCAAGGCAGCAGCTAAAATACCTGAAACGTTCCGGATTATCCCGATCGACAGCACCAAGGAAGAAGCGGAAAGATTTGAGACAGCGTGGCTGTTCAGCCGGCTCGAATTCCGCGGCGACGATTTCGAAACCCTCGCCCGCAAGATGGAGCGCTGGTATAATATCACGATCACCTTCAGTGACGACAAGGTGAAACAGCTTCATTTCAACGGTTCCTTTGAAAAGGAAACGGCTGAACAGGCCCTCTGGGCGCTGCGTACGGCGGTTCCTTTTTTTAATTATACCACTATGAATAACCGAAACCATGAGATTATAGTCAGTTCCGCAACGAAGTAGCGGGCTGCACGCTGGTCCGGCGGCACGTAGCAAAGGACACCAAAACTGGATTGTTTAACCCCAAATATTCAAAAAGTATGAAATGTTTCTTAACGGTTGCGAAGAAGCCGTTGCAATCAAAAGAGCTGCTCATTATGAAATTTGCCACCACACTGCTGCTGCTGATCTCCCTGAATGTATCCGCCAACGGGTTTGGCCAGGAGAGGATCAACCTGAGCGTGAAGAAAGCGGAAATCAGTGGAGTACTGCGCTCGATTGAAAAGCAAACGACTTACCGGTTCCTGTACAACGACAAGTTGGTGGAAATCCGGGAAAAAGTATCCTTAAAGGTCGTGGATGCAAATCTTAACGACGTCTTGAATCTTGTTTTGCAAAACACTCGTTTATTATACGAAGTGATGGGAAACAACCTGATTGTCATAAAAGAAAATCCCAACGCCCCGGTGAAAGCCGATGTGGTGGTACGTGGTACCGTAACCGGCGAAGGTGCAATGCCCCTGGCAGGTGCATCCGTGCAACTGAAAGGCACCACCACCGGTACAACCACCGACAACACAGGTTCATTTGTAATTACGGTTCCCGATGCAAACGCCACCCTGGTGGTGTCTTCGATCGGTTACGGCGAAATGGAAGTGCCGCTCGCCGGACGCACCGAGGTTAACATCACCCTTACCTCCTCTACACAGGTAATGGACCAGGTGGTGGTGATCGGTTATGGTACCGCCAGCAAACGTGACCTTACCGGTTCAATTGCGAAGGTGGCTGGCCGTGACGTGGCCGACAAGCCCAACACCAACCCCCTGGCCTCGCTGCAGGGTAAGGTTGCCGGTTTGTCAGTTGTAAATAATGGTACACCGGGAGCTTCGCCTGATATCCGCATCCGCGGTACTATCAGTATCGGTTCTGTTCGCCCCCTTTTCGTGGTTGACGGGATTTTCCAGGATAATATCGATTACCTCAACCCGAATGATATCGAATCACTGGAGGTCCTAAAAGACCCTTCGTCACTGGCGATCTTCGGGGTAAAAGGTGCACCTGGCGTTATTGCCATCACTACCAAGAAAGCAAAGAGCGGACAGGTGATTGTGAATTTCAATACCAGCTATGGTGTGAAACAGATGGTTGACAAGATCAAACTTGCCAATGGTGACCAGTTCCGCGAAATCCTTGCACAGGAAGGACGGAACCGTTTCTTCGATAATGGTTACACCCCGATCAATGACTTCATCGCAAACGGCATCCAGAACTATACCGGCAACACGGACTGGATCGATGCCCTCACCCGCACTGCCCACCAGAACACGAATAATATCAGTGTGAATGCAAGTACGGACAAGAACCGTTTCAATATGGGTCTTGGTTACACCACGGATGAAGGCCTGGTGAAACACACCCGCTACGAACGTTTGACTATCTCACTTGCTGATGAGTTCAAGGTGAGCAAGAATATCAAGGTTGGATTTACCGCCAACGGCAGCCGTGAAAAAGCTCCGTATGATGGGGTAAGTGCCCTGAACGAAGCGCGTAAAATCGCACCAATCGTTGATGGCGGAACAAAACAGTTTTATGTGCGTAACCCTTACGGGGCAGTAACTGACTCTTCTTACGAAGATCTTTATTCATCCCTGCCAAACCTCCAGAACTCGCTGGCAAACCCGCTGCTGATCCTGGAAAAAAACTGGGACACGCGCCGCAATATTACCAGCCGTATCGTTGGTAGTGTTTATGCAGATATCACCTTCCTGCGCGACTTCAACTTCCGCGCAACACTCTACGCTGATAATTCATGGGGTGATAATCGCAAATACAATCCGTTGTATTATGCATATGACCCTGGAGCAATCGGTGGTAACAATGTATTCCTTTCCGGAACACAGACCGCCGTATTTGAGGACAAGACCGACTGGAAAAAATTCCAGCAGGATTATATCCTTAACTACCGCAAGAAGATCGGCGATCATAACCTGACCGCTACTGCCGGTTTCACTACCTATTATTCAGGTGCTTTTAACCTGCATGGTGAAATCAAACAGAAAGCCGGTGACCCGCCGATCCCTAATGACGACCGCTTCTGGTATGTCTCTACCGGTTTCGGTGACCAGACTACCCGTCTGGCTACTTCTTACCAGAATGAGTACACTACCGTATCCGGACTGTTCCGCGTACTGTATAACTACCAGAATAAATACTTCCTGAATGCTTCATACCGCCGTGATGGTGCCAGTGGTATCAACGATGTGTATAAAGACAAGTTCCAGAATTTCTGGGCTCTCGGAGCTGCATGGGAACTGACCAAGGAAAAATTCATGGACAACCAGCAGTTCTTCAGCTACCTGAAACTGAAAGGTTCAATTGGTGTGCTGGGTAACTTTGATGGCGGACGTGCATATCCTACCTACCCAAGTATCAGCGCCGGCCAGTCAGCGGTATTCGGCCCGAATATCGTTTCTGCCTTCAGCCCTGATTACCTGGCTGACCCTAACCTGAAATGGGAAACGGTCCATGCAAAAGAAGTGGGTGTTGAATTCACCGCGCTTAAAAACCGCCTGACATTCGAAGCTACCTATTATGATAAGACCACCAAGGACCTGCTGGTCCTGATTACCCCTTCCGGTGTACTGCCAACCCTCAAGAATATTGGTTCGATCAACAACCGCGGTTTTGAATTTACAGCGGGATGGTTACAGACATTCAGCCGTGACCTGTCACTGACATTAAACGGTAACCTCACCACGTATAAAAACAAAGTGCTGAGCCTGGGTGAGAATATACCTTCGGATGCACAATACCCTAACCAGACAGATGCCGGTAAACCAATCGGTTATTTCATCGGTTATGTGGTGGAAGGCCTGTACCAGAGTTATAATGATATCCTGAAATCGCCGGTTTCCAATGTGAACGGTGGTGGCGCACAGCCTGGTGACTTTAAATACAAGGATGTAAACGGCGATGGTGTGATTGATGACCAGGACCGCACTACCATAGGCAACCCTACGCCTGATTTTACGTATGGTTTTTCTGCGAACCTGCGTTACAAGATGCTTGAGCTGGGTGTGGACCTGACCGGCAGCTATGGAAACGAAGTGTATCGCTACTGGGCTACCTCCGAGCAAAAGAACTCATTGTACAACTACCCGGAATATGCCATCAACGGATGGAATGGACCTGGTACGTCGAACTGGGTTCCGATCAATGATGCCCAGCACATCATCAACCGCGCGCCTTCCTCTTTCGGAGTTGAAGACGGAAGCTTCCTGAGAGTCCGCAATATCCAGCTGGCTTATAACTTCGGACAGAAACTGCTGCAGCGTGCAAGCATCAAGAATGTACGCGTTTATGTAAACGTGCAGAACCTGAAGACCTGGAAAAACACCCTTGGATACACTGCTGAGTACGGCGGAAGTGCAACTTCTTTCGGTATCGATAATGGCGATGCTTCGGGTGCAATTCCAAGGATTATCACCGGCGGTATCAATGTGACCTTTTAATTTTTGCTAAAACAGAACATATGAATTATATAAAACGAATGATGTGGGGGTTAGTGATTGCTGCGCCCCTGGTCATACTCTCTTCAGGATGTAAAAAATTCCTGGACAGGAAACCACTTTCAGCAACACTGGATGATCTTAACCAGGGTGGCCTGGAAGGCCAGATCATCGGCCTTTACGGTAATATCCGCAACAGTGCCTCTGAACCTTACACCGGTGACGGGTTCCAGAGTATCCCTTACCTCGGCATGAACATGTTCCGTTCGGATGACCAGGAAATTGTATCCGATCCGGGTGCAAGCGGCTGGCACTCCACTTACGACTTCTTCCAGTACACCAAGGATGACTGGGGTGCAGGTCTTTACTGGGACAAACACTATGTGTTTATCGGTCTTTGTAATACCGCACTGGCACTGGCCGATTCGCTGGGTGTAAACGACCCTGCATCGATTGTAAACGTAGCCGAAGCGAAATTTTTCCGTGCTTATGCCTATTTCGACCTCGTGAAGAATTTCGGCCAGGTACCCCTGATCGATTTCCCGATCAGGCAGCCATCAGATGCGCAGGTTGCAAAATCACCTGAAGCAGA
This sequence comes from Chitinophagaceae bacterium, assembly GCA_004173255.1. Classification (GTDB taxonomy): domain Bacteria; phylum Bacteroidota; class Bacteroidia; order Chitinophagales; family Chitinophagaceae; genus JBEVJC01. The sequence continues at coordinate 12,149 of SDZZ01000079.1, forward strand.
TATCTATGCGCTGATTGATGAAGATCTCGAGTATGCGAGCGCCAACCTGCCCCTTACATGGGATGCCAAGTATGTGGGAAGGCTTAGTTCAGGTGCAGCGAAAACGCTTCATGCAAAAACTTATATGTTCCGGTCCAACTTTGCTGCAGCCCTCGGATTGTGCAAAGACGTGATGGCAACCAACCAGTATTCACTGGTTACCCCATACTGGTCTATCTGGAAAACATCCGGTGAGAATGGTAAGGAGTCAATTTTTGAAGTGCAGTCCTATGTAGGGCCAGGCGGTACAGTAAGCTACTGGAGCCACTTTGGTACATCACAGGGTGTACGTGGTTCGGATGGTGATGGATGGAACCTTGGCTGGGGATGGAATACGCCAACTGCTGATCTCGTAAACAGCTATGAGGCAGGTGACCCGCGCAAGAACGCAACGATCCTGTTTTCTGGTCAGTCGGATGATCCGGCGAACGGCGGATATGGACGTACCGTACCCCCTTACACGAATGCTCTGTACTGGAACAAGAAAGTATATACCGACCCGGCTGAACAGGCTGTTACCGGTGATATCCATGGTTCCGGTTTCGTAAACCAGCGTGTACTCCGTTATGCGGATGTGATCCTCATGGCAGCAGAAGCGGCAAATGAAGTAGGTGGCGCGGACAATATCCTGCTTGCTACCGAAAACCTGGAAATGATCAGGGCACGTGCAAGGAATGGCAATAACGCTATCCTTCCTCCGGTTGCCTATGTAAGCCAGGCGCAGATGCGCACAGCGATCCAGCGTGAAAGACGTTCCGAATTTGCCATGGAGGCAGAACGTTTCTATGACCTGGTGAGGTGGAACCTTGCACAGTCCGTCCTCGGACCGCTTGGTTATACTGCCCGTCACCGGTTATTCCCGTTACCGTCATCAGCCATTACCTCCAACCCGAAACTGGTACAGAACCCGGATTGGCCATAATGATTTCAACAGTATGGTCCGGAAATATGCCGGACCATACTTAACCATATTATTCAAACAAGAAATTCTGAAACATGAAACTCTCAAAAACCTTTACCGGTACGGCTCTTGCGGCATTGTGTATGGGAATCACACTTTCGGGCTGCCAGAAGATGGACGAACCGAAGCTTGATCCGAACTTCCCGGTTGACTCCAACCCGGTGGGCGGTCCGCTGAAATTTTACGTTGCCATGGACGGAACTGCTGTTGACAGTATCCGCGCCAACAACGGAAACGGTACCAATGCCACCTATGTTGACGGTGGTATTTCCGGAAAAGCATACCAGGGCGGCGAAAACAGTAATGTGATTTATGGTGCGGCCAACGATTTTGGCGGTGTCACCAGCTTTACACTTTCCTTCTGGATGAAATCACCGGAGCCTGCAGCAGGTATCGGTGCTCAATTCCTTTTCTCATTGCCAACCACCACGGATATCTGGCATAAAAGTGAAATGTTCCTGCTGATGGAAGATGGCGGACAAAGTAACGG
>SDZZ01000491.1 GCA_004173255.1 Chitinophagaceae bacterium
GTTTTAGGTTTATTTTTAGTAAAACGTGAAAATTAATTTGTTACTTTGTAAGATGGAAATTGCAAATACCAAAGGTGGTGGGATCCTTAAGTAGTCCTGCCTCACAGAAATAACGAAACATGTAAAACCAGATTTAGTCTGGTTTTTTATTTTTGGGTAACACTTTGAAGACCCGGAGTCTTGAGAATTATTGCGTTATTATTGCCGGTTTTGCCCCCTTTATTCGTCGCGTTTGACCTCCCTGTTTCCCCGACAATTTTCGACCTTCAGTTCCTAAAATATACACCTATGTCTAAACTTGAATTTACGCGACAGATTGCCGCTACCCCCGCCCGTGTCTGGGAAGTTTTATGGAATGAGGAAACCTATCCGAAATGGACAAGCCCGTTTGCACCCATGTCTACCGCAATCAGCGACTGGAACGAAGGCAGCGAGATCCGGTTCGTTGATGGAAAAGGGGAAGGGATGATCTGCACTATCCGCAGGAAAATTGATAACAAGTACATGTCTTTTGAAATGCAGGGCATGGTGAAAGATGGGAAAGCGGTGCTGGAAGGGAGCGAAGTAGAACAGTGGAAGGGCGGGCAGGAAAATTATACGCTGACTGAAAAGGATAGTGGAACCGAGCTCTACATCGAATTGACTTCAACGGGCATGGATGAGGGTATGGTTGATTATTTCCGGAAAGTCTGGCCCGTGGCGCTGGATAAGCTGGCAGAACTGGCTACCGGTAATGCCGTTCAGTAAATGGTGTTATATTTAGTCCCCCGGTTCACCACCCCGGTGTCGGGTCAAACGACTAAACATGAAAATGCTGAAAAACTCACTGCTTTTTTCCTTCCTGTTTTGTGTCAGCCTGGTCATTCGGGCACAGGATCTCAAATCGCCCGATGGTAAACTGGCCATGACATTTGCATTGCAGGCCGACGGGACACCGACTTATGCGCTGACCTATAAAACCAGGGAAGTAATCAAGCCAAGCAAACTCGGTCTTGAACTGAAACAGGATGCAAAATCATTGTTGAACGGGTTTCGTGTTACCGACAGGAAAACGTCCACTTTTGATGAAACCTGGACACCGGTCTGGGGGGAAGTGAAAACCATCCGCAACCATTACAACGAGCTTTCCGTTACCCTTACCCAGAATGAAACAGAACGCCAGGTCATTCTTCGTTTCCGGTTGTTCGACGATGGTCTGGGGTTCCGGTATGAATTCCCGTCACAGAAAAACCTGACTTATTTTGTGATCAGGGAAGAGCGGACGGAGTTCGCCATGACCGGCGATCACACTGCATTCTGGATCCCGGGTGATTATGACACGCAGGAATACGACTACACCACTTCGAAGCTTTCAGAGATCAGGCCGTTGATGACGAAGTCGATCACCGATAACCTTTCACAAACCAGCTTTTCACCGACCGGTGTACAGACTTCCCTGCAATTGAAAACCGCGGACGGATTATACATCAACATCCACGAAGCGGCCCTCATCAACTATGCCTGTATGCACTTGGAACTGGATGATAAAAACATGGTGTTACGTTCGTGGCTGACACCCGATGCAAAAGGGGACAAAGGGTATATACAGGCTCCGTCCACATCTCCATGGCGCACCATTACGGTGAGTGATGATGCACGCGTATTGATCGCTTCAAAGATTGCATATAACCTGAATGAACCATCTAAAATCAGGGAAACCTCCTGGATCAAACCAACCAAATATGTGGGGGTATGGTGGGAAATGATTGCTGGTAAAAGTTCCTGGTCATACACCAATGATGTTCCCGCAGTGGTAATCGGTGAAACGGATTTTGACCGTGTAAAACCAAATGGTACTCATGGTGCTACTACTGAGAAAGTAAAACACTATATCGACTTCGCTGCAAAAAACGGCTTTGATGCGGTGTTGGTAGAAGGCTGGAACATTGGCTGGGAAGACTGGTTTGGCCATTCCAAAGATTATGTATTCGATTTTGTGACACCCTATCCCGATTTCCATGTGGCTGAACTGCGGGACTATGCGAAATCGAAGGGCGTCAAAATCATAATGCACCATGAAACATCCGGATCGGTCCGCAACTACGAACGGCATATGGACACTGCGTATAAATTCATGAAGGCAAATGGCTATGATGCGGTAAAAAGCGGGTATGTGGGTCCCATCCTGCCAAGGGGCGAGAATCATTATAGCCAGTGGATTGTGAACCACTACCAGTATGCGATCGAGAAGGCGGCCCAATACCAGGTCATGGTGAATGCCCATGAAGCAGTGCGTCCCACGGGTATTGCACGAACCTGGCCCAACCTGATTGGCAATGAAGCGGCAAGGGGAACCGAATACCAGGCCTTTGGCGGGTCCAAACCGAATCACGTTACCATCCTTCCTTTTACCAGGCTGATGGGTGGTCCGATGGATTATACACCCGGCATTTTTGAAATGGACCTGACGAAGATCAATCCCAATAATAAATCACACGTGAACAGTACACTGGCCAACCAGCTGGCACTTTACGTAACGATGTACAGCCCGCTGCAAATGGCTGCCGACCTTCCTGAAAATTATGAGCGGTTCATGGATGCGTTCCAGTTTATAAAGGATGTGGCGGTTGACTGGGATGCGAGCGTTTACCTCGAGGCCGAACCAGGAGAGTACATTACCGTAACCCGGAAGGCGAAAGGAAGGAATGACTGGTTCCTGGGTTCAGTGAACGGCGAAAAACCAAGGACGTCAAAAATCAGCCTGGATTTTCTCGATGCCGGTAAAAAATACATTGCTACTATTTATGCCGATGCAAAAGATGCCCATTACCTCACAAAGCCACAGGCCTATACCATCAGGAAGATCGTTGATCAGGCGTCCATAAATTTTAATACATCCTTGCATGCAGGCTTTGTCACCACGCCTTCCGGCAATACTACCAGCTACGAGTGGGGCACAGAAAGCACTCCCGGCAGCCTGAAGGTTAGCCGGCAAAGCGATGGTTCTGCAGAAGGGTGGATCACATTTACGTCTGGTCTTGCTGAGGGAAAAGAGCTCACCCTGGTGACCAGTGTGGTTCCTGACAGTCAGGCGATGACGATGGGGCTCATGGAACTCTAT
>SDZZ01000492.1 GCA_004173255.1 Chitinophagaceae bacterium
GGTAACCTATGCCAGCAGCGATGCAACAGTGGCAAGGATTATCGGCGGAAACCAGCTGGAGATACTTAGGGCCGGAACGGTAACCATTACCGCAAGCCAGCCGGGAAATGCAAACTATTCGGCAGCTGCGCCGGTGCTGCGCCAGCTTAGGATCATCGAAAATCCGGCGCCGGTGATTGCCATCACCAGCAGCCGCGGGGCGAGCATTAGCAAGGGGGAGACCTCGGTGCTGACCGCAACGGGGGCGGTAGCCTACGTGTGGACCACCGCTTCGGGAATTGTTTCCGGGCAGAACAGCGCCTCGCTGAGCGTTAGGCCATCGGTGAGTACGACCTATACCGTTACCGGTACCAACCAGTTCGGAAGGAGCAGCACGGCAAGCTTCAGGCTTGAGGTACGTTCCGACTTCCAGGCGCTGAAGGCAACCAACGTGATGACACCTAACGGGGACGGGGTGAACGACCTGTGGGTGGTGGAGAACATCGACCTCTATCCGGAGAACCAGGTGACCATCATCGACCGTGCCGGAAGGTCTGTACTGAAGGTGAAGGGCTACCAGAACAACTGGGATGCAACGCTGAACGGGCTTCCGCTGGACCAGGGAACCTATTACTACATTATCGATTTCGGTAAGGGCTTTGGCCTCCAGAAGGGTTTTATCTCAGTGGTTAGGGGCAAATAAACTAGTAACATAAAGACATGAAATTTTTAAAGAACATCATCATATTAGCGGCCCTTGCCGGATTTGGAATCAACGCCCATGCGCAGCTCAACGCGGCCGGCTCGCAGTACTACGTGAACCGCTATATCGCAAATCCGGCATTTGCCGGATTTGCAAAGGGGCTCAACCTGAACGGGGGCTACCGTACGCTTTGGAACAACATTCCCGGGGCGCCCGTATCGCAGAACCTGACAGCGGACTACGGCTTCGAGCGGGTAGGTCTGGGACTGAGCCTTTACAACGAAACCGCCGGACTTTTCCGTCAGACCAGGGTGGTTGGAACCTATGCCTACCATCTGGACCTGGAAAATGGAAGAAAACTGCATTTCGGGGTTTCCGCAGGTGTGCTGGACCAGCGGATCAATACCGCTGAGTTGGTAGGGACCGGAGGGGATGCGGAGATCGGCAACTACAACGACAGGGAACTTTATTTCGACGGGGATTTTGGTACGGCCTATACCGATGGAAGGCTGAGCTTGGAGGCGGCTCTTCCCAATCTGAAAAGGCTTTTCGGAAGGGAGGAGCAGACGGTGGCCGACGAGGCGACATACTATGCCGCGGCAAGCTACCTTTTTTCCATTTCGGAAACCGGTGGGGGCATTGGCGCCGAGCCGAAGTTTGTCTTCAGGGGCGTGAGGGGATTTGACAACATCTGGGATGCGGGCATGCAGCTGTCCATTGCCGACAGGCAGGTTTTCTTTACCGGGATTTACCATAGTACCGAAAATGCGACCTTCGGACTGGGGATGGACCTGAAAAGGAAGTACTTGATCAACCTGCTGTACACCTCCCAGACCTCGGCGCTGCGGACCTATGCCAACGGGAGCTTTGAGCTCAACCTTCGGGTGGCATTTGGGAAATAGGAAAATTTAGGAAATATACTTGGACCCAAGGGCGAAAGCCCCTGGGTCTATTTTTATAATGTGGGCATCCATCTTGGCCACTTTCTAATTAAACCCCATTGCTGGGTAACGAAAAAATGCATGATGCCCTTTTATTTAGTTCCCTAACGATTTAATGTCTCCCCAGGTGATTAACCTAATGCCGTGCGTGCCGAGTTTGGCTTCGTTGGCTTTGTCTGTAAAGCTCTCAAAATCAATCTGTCGCCATTGGGAACCAAAATTGGGATGGTTGAGCGTTATTGCCTGCATTTCCTCGTCGTCGAAAGCTGGATGGATCAAAATAATGTTCAAACCGGGCACTATGTCCTCAAACACCTGCGAATAGTAGTCCTTTAGCTTACCTGAATTATAATGTTCCCATTCCCCGTAGTGTGCCTTCTCGACAAGCAGGTCTTCATCAATTAAGTTAACCGTATCAAGGCCGACCATGTCCATCAACTGTTTGCCGATTAGTACCGGAAGGCTGTATATTTCTCCCAGTTCCCTGTATATTTTAAAAAACTGGGGACAGGCACCTACACTGTACATATGGGAATCTAGGTGCGTAGGTCTGAGTCCGAATCTGAGGGCTTTTTCTATTTGGGCCCGTAGCTCTTTTTTAACATCCTCCAGGGTTGCGTTCTGCATCAGGAGCGCTCTTTTTTTATAAAAATAGCCATCGCTGTCAACCAGGCTCGGGACTTCCGAAACAGGTAGTACAGGACCGAACTTGTAGTTTTCCCATTCGCACGTCAATGTCAGGTGAACACCGTTGTCGAATTGGGGGTTCTCCCTTGCGAACCTGGTCATTTCATAGAACCAAGGGCAGGTAATCATTATGCTATAGGAATTCACTATCCCGTTCCGGAGCGACTCGATGGTAGCCCTATTTTGGGAATGTGACAGTCCAGCATCATCGGCATGGATGATCAATAATTTTGTGCCCGCATCATATCCCAACTTTTCTGCCAGATTCATGTTCCTGAAGGTTTATTTGTTTAACGAAAAATAATGTAGCGCCAAGTTAGCATTAAATGCCAAATGGAGCCGTGACTTTTTCCAATGCTGCTAATAATCAGCAAGCATCAGATGCTCAATTAACAGCATAAAGCAAAAGGTCAGCTGTTCGTTCCAAAAGGAAAAAGCTAGCAGAATTATCCTTTTAGTGCTAAAGGACCGTTTCTGTTTATTACCTATCGCATTGCTCCCGAGTTATGGAGGGAATAAAAATAAAAGAATTATTTTAAAGTTAATTTGGGGCAATGCAAAAAGCAACTTTAGAAGTTTGCGCTGATTGTACATGGAACGGCCAACTACGGCTTTAAATATTTTAGGGTATCATCCAGCCTAAACTCCGGGCTGGCCTCGAAAAGGCTTTTTAGCATATGCATATGGGTGGCTCCGTAGATCACAAGGATCCTGTCTTTTTTGCTGCTGACCAGTCTTTGGATGTTGCTGTAGATCCGTACGTTACGGTTGAAGTAGCGGGTGATGAAT
>SDZZ01000493.1 GCA_004173255.1 Chitinophagaceae bacterium
ACTTAAGCCTGAACGATCAGGCCCCGTTGAAAATGACGCAGGATCTTTTCGCGGCAGAAAAAAAATATAAAATCGCGGCTCCACTGGTAGCTGAAAGAGATATTGAAGTACAACTTTACTGGGAAACCAATGGCCTGAAAAACCAGGCAATTCTTACCTGGAATGTTAACATCGATTTGCTGAGCACGCCCGACTGGTGGAATGTACGCATCAGTGCAGAGACCAACGATTTCGTCAGCAAGGATAATTGGACGGTGAGTGAACATAACAGCTCACTGGGTAATGTGCCCGGCATCGACAATACGACCCAGTTGCCCACTAACTGGATGGTATACACGCCGCCAATGAATTGCAATACCCAGGTTCCTGTGATCACCAACAATACTTTCAATGCACCGCCACCAACAGTGCTCAGTGCGGATTACCGGGTTTATCCTTTCCCGGTGGAAAGCCCGAGCCATGGTGCAGCAGCAACAGTGAGCAATCCCTGGTTGCTGGCAGGAGCCGGCAATAATGCCACTACCAATGGCTGGCATTTTGATGGTACTACCAACTACGATATCACCCGCGGGAACAATGTGTTTGCATTTCTTGACAGGCGCGCGAATAATAATCCTGATGCACAGCGCAACTGGCCGGATACTTCACTCACGCCTAATCCATCCTTAAGTTTCACGCACGATATTGTGCCAACTGAACAGCCTTTCCAGAATACCGAGAATAAAAAAGTTGCGCTCGATAATCTTTTCTACTGGAACAATATCATTCATGATGTGATGTACCAGTATGGCCTTACAGAACCGGCTGGTGCTTTCCAGGCGGATAATCTGGGCAGGGGCGGTGCAGGCAATGATCCCGTAATGGCCAATGCGCTTGATAGTGCCGGTTTTGATAATGCGAATTTCGGCACGCCGGCTGATGGCGGCAGCGGCCGTATGCAGATGTACACCTGGAGTGGTACGCCTAAAGTAACCATTAACGCGCCTGAAGCCATTGCAGGTGTTGCAACACCGGCCCAGGAAGCTTCCTGGCAGCTACTGTCTAACAGGCTCATCAACCGTGGAGCCATCACTAATGACGTAGTATGGTACAACGATAATGCTGCAGGCACCGTGCATAGTGGTTGTGCTGCCGCAGCAAATGCTGCAGCCCTGAATGGAAAAATTGCCCTCATTGATGGCTTCGGCGGTACAGGTTGTACCACCTATGCTTTCAAAGTAAAAAATTGCCAGAATGCCGGCGCAGTAGCGGTGATCATTTACTCTGCCAATGCTGCTGCGATATCGCTTTTTATCAATGATCAGACCAACGCTATTTCAATTCCGGTAGTAAGTGTATCAGGGCCAACCGGCAATGCCATCATCGCTCAATTAAACCAGAATAACCCGGTGAATGTTACGCTTGCCTCTGGCATCTACCTGGATGGAGACCTCGACAATGGTATCATCACCCATGAATACGGTCATGGTATTTCCAACAGGCTCACTGCCGGTCCTGCAAATGCTGGTTGCCTGGGCAATGCCGAACAGGGTGGCGAAGGCTGGAGTGATTATTTCGCCCTCATGCTTACCACCAACTGGAATGCAGCCAATGTATCAGATGGCACGATTCCACGTCCCGTAGGTACTTATGCCTTTAACCAACCTACTTCAGGTTTCGGTATCCGCAGGTATCCTTATTCAACCAACATGGCGGTGAATCCACTTACTTATGCGAATATGGCCAGCAATACCGAAGTGCATGCTACCGGTGAGATCTGGACGGCTGCTTTGTGGGATATGACCTGGAATATTATCCAGCAGGAAAATGCCATTACCGGCAATTTATACAACAGTGCAGGCAATGGTGGTAATGTGAAAGCACTGAACCTGGTGATGATGGGTTTGAAACTTCAGCCATGCTCACCTGGCTTCCTAGATGCACGTGATGCCATCCTGGCCGCGGATTCTATCCTGTATAATTTCGCGCACAAATGTGCCATCTGGAATGCTTTTGCCCGCAGGGGTATGGGCGTGAGTGCAAGGCAGGGTTTATCTACTTCTGCCACCGACCAGACAGCCGCTACCGATCAGCCAACATCAGTAAAAGTGACTGACCAGCAGGGCTTGTTTTCTGTGGTTAAATCAACTCAAACTACCATTACACATACTGCAGTTTGTGATTGCCAGGCCGTTTCAGGTTACCAGTTGAAAGACACCATACCGGCAGGATTTACCTATGTGAGCAGTTCTCCGGCAGGAACATTGAATGGCAATGTGCTTACTTTCCCGGCGGCCTCCTTTAATGCGGAAGAAGTGAAGAATTTTACCATCACACTGCAGGCGCCGGCTACTGGTTGCGATCCTGATTTCGTGATCAATGATAACCGCGGCAGCAGTACTACCGGCGGGTTGGTTGGTTCGGGCACTCCGGGCTGGTCAACATCTACCGTTAAATCCTATTCGCCAACTGCGTCATGGTTTGCACCCAATCTTACTACTACCGGCGCTTCATTTCTTACTTCTCCAAGCGTTGGGGCTAGTGCTGGCCAGAACCTCAGCATTCTTAGTTTCTATCATTACTTCAATACCGAAAAAGGGTATGACGGTGGTGTAGTGGAATATTCAACAGATGGTACTACCTGGTTGGATGCGAGTCCATACTTCTACCAGAATGGATATAACTCCAGATTTTTCGCCGACGGCTCTTTGCCTAACCGTGCATCTTTCACCGGTAATAATTATGGCTTTGTGCCAACAGCCTTAGATATTTCATCCTTTGGAACTACGCCGGTTGCTTTCCGCTTCAGGCTTGAATCAGATAATTTCCTTGGGTTTGAAGGTTGGTATATTGATGATATTATCCGTGCGAGTGGTTGCGGAGCGATTCTTAAAACCGGTATGTACAATAGTGCGAATGTAGCCCAGGACAATAGCTACACGCCGATCTTCGTAACAGACGCAGTATTGCCTTTGAACCTGCTATCTTTCAGTGCTGCCCAGCTTGGCAAGCAGGTTACGCTTGACTGGAAAACGGCTTCAGAAATAAACCTGCGTAATTTTTCAGTTGAATGGAGCAAAGACGGTACGAACTTCAGCAGTATTGGAA
>SDZZ01000494.1 GCA_004173255.1 Chitinophagaceae bacterium
AATTGGTGCCAACGGTGCAGGAAAAAGTACGTTCCTGAAAATCCTGAGCGGCGAAATTGAACCGAATAAAGGTTCGGTGGTAATTACCCCGGGTGAAAGGATGGCCATCCTCAAACAGAACCAGTTTGAATTTGATGAGGAAACGGTACTCAACACGGTAATGATGGGCCACAGTACCCTCTGGTCCGTGATGAAAGAACGTGAAAAAATTTACGCCCTCGAAAACTTTACGGAAGAAGACGGGATGCGTGCAGGTGAACTCGAAGGCGAGTTTGGCGAAATGGGTGGTTACACCGCCGACAGCGATGCGGCGACCTTCCTGAGCGAGCTCGGGGTAGGCGAGGAGTACCATCAGCAGCTGATGAAAGACATCCCTTCCATTCTCAAACTGCGTGTGCTGCTGGCACAGGCCCTGTTTGGCAGTCCCGACATCCTGCTGCTGGATGAGCCCACCAACGGTCTCGACATTGAAACCATCGGATGGCTCGAAAACTTCCTGGCCGATTATGAAAACGTGGTGCTGGTTGTAAGCCATGACCGTCACTTCCTCGATGCGGTGTGCACACACGTGGCCGACGTTGACCGACAGAAAGTAAAAGTATTTACCGGTAACTACACTTTCTGGTATGAATCATCACAGCTGATGGCACGCCAGGTAAATGACAAGAATAAAAAGACCGAAGAAAAACGCCAGGCCCTGATCGACTTCATTGCCCGCTTCAGTGCCAATGCGTCAAAGAGTAAACAGGCCACCTCGCGGAAGAAGGCGTTGGAAAAACTGACGATCGATGAAATTGAACCGAGTTACCGCAAATACCCTGGTATCATTTTCCAGCCACTGCGTGAGGTTGGTAACCAGATCCTCAACGTGGAAAAACTGTCCAAATCAGTAGAGGGCCGGGTGCTGTTCCGGGATGCAAATTTTACGGTAAACAAGGGCGACAAGATTGCCCTGCTCAGCCGTGACCCGCTGGCCGTTACCAGCTTCTTCAATATCATTACAGGCAATGCAACGGCCGACAGCGGCTCGTTTGAATGGGGCACTACCGTTACACACGCTTACCTGCCGCAGGAAAACAACGAATACTTCAGCAGCGACCTGAACCTGATGGACTGGCTGCGCCAGTTTGTACCGCCCCATGTAACCGATGTGGATGAACCATTCCTGCGCGGCTTCCTGGGTAAGATGCTGTTCAGCGGTGATGACGTGATGAAAAAAACAAACGTACTCAGCGGGGGAGAAAAAGTGCGCTGCATGCTGAGCCGCATGATGCTGCAGAATCCGAATGTGATCCTGCTCGACCAGCCCACCAACCACCTCGACCTCGAAAGTATCCAGAGCTTCAACGAACAGTGTACCGAATATAAGGGTATTGTACTCCTGACCAGCCATGACCATACCTTCATGCAAACCGTGGCCAATCGCATAATTGAACTGACACCACGTGGCATTATCGACAGGCTGATGACGTTTGATGAATACCTTGCAGATGACCGCGTTAAAAACCTCAAGGAGGAAATGTATAAAAGCTGACCAGCTTTTATTTAACTGATATATATGGCAACAGCAATCGTTACAGGAATATCCGGCAACCTTGGGGAGGCAGTGGCAACAAGGCTGCTGGCCGACGGGTATCGCGTTGCCGGATCATACGGAAGTAAAAAGCCCGAAGGGTTTGAAAGTAATAATCAGTGTACGCTTTTGAAAGCTGACCTTACCAGCGAAGCAGAGGCCGGTCGGTTTGTGACAGAATGTATTGCCGCACTGAAGTCGGTCGATGTGGCCGTGCTCACTGTCGGTGGGTTCGAGATGGGAGATCTTGCATCGGCCGGTAGCGAGGCCATCAATAAAATGATGCAGGTCAATTTTAATACAGCGTACAATGTGGCCAGGCCCGTATTCCAATCGATGAAGGAAAATGGCTATGGACGCATTTTCCTTGCCGGATCCCTTACCGGCATCGACCCTTCCAAAGGCAAATCAACCGTTGCCTACACACTCAGCAAATCGCTGCTCAGCAGTCTTGCCCAGCTGTTGAATGCAGAGGCAGGTGACAGTAATATTGTTACTTCGCTGGTAGTGCCGTCGACTATTGATACCCCACAAAACCGGAAGGCAATGCCTGATGCGGATTTTGCCACGTGGGTACGGCCGGAAACTATTGCTGGTGTTATTTCCTGGTATGCCGGTCCCGAGGCAGGCAGGATCCGCCAGCCAATCATACAGGTTACGGGAAAATCCGTGTAGAGATTCTTCCATTTTTAGTGGTGAGGTTAACTCATTGCCGGTGTTTATCAACGCGCAAACGTGCCGTTTCCCCGCTTTACCTGACCTGCCTTCCGTTTTTTCCCCGCTTGCGCATTCTTCTGGCAGGGCGTTTGCAAACCATCCCGAAAATATACTCTATGAACTTTAAGCGTATCGCAATCGGTGCATTGTCGATCCTCCTGGCCTCTTCCGTGATGGCCCAGAAATCATCCGCTATTATCCGTGGCGGTGTCAACTTTGCAAACATTTCCAACAGTGATGACGGGGGAACAAGTGATTCAAGGATGCTGACCAGCTGGCAGGCTGGTATTATCGGCGATCTCAACCTGACCGATTTCCTCGCTATCCAGCCCGGCCTCCTGTACACATCAAAAGGAGTAAAGGTGGAAAGTGGTGATGGTGCCCTGTACCAGAAACTCACATTTAACCCGCAATACCTGGAGGTACCGGTGAACCTGGTGTTCAAGACGCCAACAGGTAACGCCAAGTTCTTTGTAGGCGCCGGCCCATATGCGGCAGTAGGCATTGCCGGAAAATTTAAGGGCGAAGGTGTATTCGGTTTTTCCAACAAGATTGAATACTCGGATGATGATCCGCTGACTGCCGAGGAAGAAGGTGCAGGTGCGTTCCGGGTAAAAAGATTCGACTATGGACTCAATGGCCTCGTTGGTATTGAGGCGAGTAATCTCGTCATCACTGCCAACTACGGACTCGGCCTTGCCAAGATCCGTTCAGGGGCCGACTCCAACGACAACGATAATAATAAACACCGGGTGTTCAGCCTTACGCTCGGGTTTAAACTCTGATCCCTATC
>SDZZ01000495.1 GCA_004173255.1 Chitinophagaceae bacterium
GGAGAAAAGGATTACCGATACGATCAGTGCAACCGAACTGGAAGATATTTATCTGCCATACAAACCGAAAAGGAAAACCAAGGCCACTGTTGCCATCGAAAAAGGTCTGGAGCCGCTGGCAAAAAAACTTTTCGACGAAGAAGAAATCGATGTGGAATGGGAAGCCGCCGGTTTTGTAAAAGGGGAAGTGAAAGATAATGCCGATGCGTTGCAGGGTGCACGTGATATCATGGCAGAATGGATTTCTGAAAATGAACAGGCCCGCAATATTGTGCGCAAAATTTTCCAGGAAGAGGGGAAGTTATCGGCCCGCGTACTTACTACCAAGAAAGATGATCCGGAAGCCCAGAAGTACCGGGATTACTTCGAGTTCAGCGAGGTGCTGGCAGATAGTCCGTCACACCGTGTGCTGGCCATCCGTCGCGGTGAAAAGGAAGGCTTTCTCATCATGGACATCAATGTGGACAAGGATACTGCACATGAATCACTCAAACGCAGTTTTGTCAAAAAATCAAACAACGCATCCCGCCAGCTCGGCCTTGCGATAGAGGATTCATTTAACCGGTTATTGAAATCATCGATCGAGAACGAATACCGGGTAAGCAGCAAGACGAAGGCGGATGAGGAAGCGATCCGTGTGTTTGCCGAAAACCTTCGCCAGCTCCTGCTCGCATCTCCGCTCGGAAATAAACGCGTGCTGGCACTTGATCCCGGGTTCCGGACAGGTTGTAAGGTGGTATGCCTGGATGAACGCGGAACCTTCCTGAAATACCAGACTATTTTCCCCCATGCGCCACAGAATGAATGGCAGGCATCGGTACAGACGCTGAAAGAACTGGTTGCCCGCTACGATATTGAAGCGATTGGTTACGGGAACGGAACGGCCAGCAAGGAGACTGACCAGCTGGTCCGGAGTATTGATTTTGGGCGACCGGTCGCGGTGTTTATGGTAAACGAAAGCGGTGCTTCTATTTATTCAGCCAGTGAAGTGGCACGGGAGGAATTCCCGGAAGAGGACGTAACGGTTCGTGGTGCCATCAGTATTGGCCGTCGCCTGCTGGACCCGTTGAGCGAACTGGTAAAGATCGATGCAAAGAGCATCGGGGTTGGGCAGTACCAGCATGATGTAAACCAGACGCGATTGAAAGAGGCACTCGACCAGGTGGTGGAAAGTTGCGTGAACTTTGTGGGGGTTGACCTTAACACGGCCAGCAAACACCTGCTGACATATGTATCAGGACTAAGCTCAAGTGTGGCAAAGAATATTGTTGAATACCGGACAAAGAACGGCGGGTTCAAATCGCGGGAAGAGCTGAAGAAAGTTTCGATGCTTGGTCCAAAAGCATTTGAACAGTGTGCGGGGTTTCTGAAAGTGGCAAATGCCGACAACCCACTGGATAACTCGGCCGTGCATCCGGAAAGTTACCACGTGGTACAGGCAATGGCAGCCAAAGTGAATAGTGAGGTAGGAGAGTTGATCCGCAACCAGGAGTTAAGGAAACAACTGAAGTCGAAGGATTTTGTAACAGAAAGCATCGGGCAATTTACCATAGAGGATATCATGAAGGAACTGGAGAAGCCGGGTCGTGACCCGCGTGCCGCCATCGAAGAGTTCCGTTTTGCCGATGGTGTAAGCACCATGGGTGACCTGAAACCAGGCATGAAGATCCCGGGTATTGTAACAAATATTACCAACTTCGGCGCATTTGTCGATGTGGGGGTGAAACAGGATGGATTGGTGCATATCTCACACCTGAGTAACCGTTATATCAGTGATCCCAACGAAGCTGTGAAGCTGAACCAGAAAGTGATGGTAACCGTGCTGGAAGTAGATCCGGGGCGTAAGCGTATTTCACTCTCGATGAAAGATGCAGGCGAACGTCCGGCACCCCAGGGCGGCGGCAATCACAATCGTGATGCTAACCGCGGCGGAAAGACAGCTTCTGCCAAACCGGCGCCGGTGAATGCTTTCCAGGCGAAGCTGATGGAGTTGAAGGGGAAATTTAAGGATTGATTTTTCGTCATCCTGACGGGCCCCTGCCCGCTGGTGCAAGATCATCCTTACCTGTAATCTTCCCTTATGGGGTTAAATACATCAATGAGTTCGCAGTCGGAGTGTGCCGTTGCCCCGTGAAGGACGTTTGACGGAATGACCTGGACGGAGCCCGGGGTAAGCAATACCGTTTCATCGCCGATCTGCATTTCCAGTTCGCCCTTGATCATGTAAGTGATTTGTTCGTGCGGGTGTTGGTGCATTGGGAGGGACGTGCCCTTGTCGATGAGTACAAGTCCGAGGGTCATGGCCGCTCCATGACGGTAGTAGCCGTTGATTCCGGGTACCAGTTCGCGGACGGGGATGTCTTTAATGATTTCCATTCAAATCTTATTTTTTAAAGCGCAGGTGCGTTTCGTTGTATCTGTTTTTTGGAGTTTGTCTGGAACGGCGGGTACTTATTTCTGGAACAGGCAATAGCTGCCGCCTACCCATTCTTTGTCTTTGTTATATCGGACACCGATCATCTTGCCCTTGCTCAGCCGGGCGAGGTTATTGGTTGGAACCGGTCGTAATGCGCCATCTTTCCAGAAATAAAAGATCCTTATTTCGGCCTTGGCCGGTTCATCGGGCGTTTTGATGATGTCGGCGTATTTCACCTTCCGCTGCAGGATCCAGTTTTCAGGATCTTTTACCCCTTCAATATCTTCTTTTTTCAGGTCGATGATCACGCCCTGCCCGGCAAAGGAAAACAATGGCTTGAGGACATAGTTCTCCAGGTCTTCCGGCATTTGCGTTACTTCATTCAGGAAAAAGGTCTGCGGAACATACGGGTGGCGGATCAGGGGCAACGTGTATTTGCTGATGCGGTAAAACCACGATGGATGGGGCACCCATTCAACATTCAGTTCTTCAAAGAAAATCTTTCCCATTTCCTGCACTTCGGGCGACTGCTGCTGCAGGTCGTCAAATATGACCCGGTTATAAATCCGTTTGACTGCGGTTTTAACCCCATCATTCATATAAAACAAATCCCGGCCTTCGCGGATCAGTTCAGTGATACAAACTGTTTTAATACCGGTATAATCT
>SDZZ01000496.1 GCA_004173255.1 Chitinophagaceae bacterium
GATATTTACCGGGAAGTTGGCAGGGTGGTGCTCAAAGGCTTTTATTTCCAGCGATCGGATCAGTCATTGACGGTGAAATATGCCGGCGAGTGGGCCAGGCCTGCAGGGCATCCGGACACGTCGGTACTGGTGCATCCATCGGCCGCGGGTGCAGCAAGGCCTGCAGGAACGAAAATTTCAAGTGCTGGTGGATGGTATGATGCCGGCGACTACAACAAGTATATCGTTAATTCCGGTATCACCATGGGCACGTTGTTATCGGCCTACGAAGATTTTCCGGAATACTACCGCTCTCTTGAAACAGGCATCCCTGAAAGTGGCAATGGCATTCCTGACCTGCTGGATGAAACGCTTTATAACCTTCGCTGGATGTTAACCATGCAGGATCCGGCCGACGGGGGTGTATATCATAAATGCACCAATGCCTCCTTTGATGGCATGGTGATGCCCGGCGTTACCCGCGACCCAAGATATGTGGTGCAAAAGGGAACCGCTGCCACGCTTGACTTTGCAGCAGTTACTGCCCAGGCTGCCCGGGTTTTTGGAAAGTTTGGAAAACTATTACCCGGATTGTCGGACAGTTGCAGGAAGGCCGCCCTGAAGGCCTGGGAATGGTCCTTAAAAAATCCGGCAGTTATTTACAGCCAGGATTTCATCAACAAGAATTTTTCACCGGCAATCACCACTGGTGAGTATGGCGACCGTCACCTGGATGATGAATGGTTCTGGGCCGCAGCCGAGTTATACGCCACTACCGGTTCCACGCGCTTTGCCAGCCGTGTCGGCCAACACCTGCAGGATGTAAAACGGATTCCATCGTGGTCCGACGTAGCGATGCTCGGGTTTTACACCCTGCTCAGGAATGAAACCAAAAGCAAACAGGGAAAAAGAATCGATACCAGGCCGGTGTCGGCGTCAATGCTGCAGATGGCAGATGGGCTGATCAGTTCGCAGGGCGTGAATGCGTTTGGTACCGTGATGGGACAATCTGTCAAGGATTTTATCTGGGGCAGCAATTCGGTGGCGGCCAACCAGGGTATCCTGCTGGTGAACGCCTTCCTTGTCAGTCACGACCAGAAGTATCTCGATGCTGCAATCTCCAATGTCGATTACCTGCTTGGCCGTAATGCAACAGGTTACAGCTTTATTACAGGCATCGGCACAAAATCTCCCATGTTTCCCCATCATCGTCCTTCGGTTGCAGATGGCGTTGATCCGCCCATACCCGGTCTGCTCGTGGCCGGACCCAATCCCGGGCGGCAGGACAAATGTGAGTATCCGCATACCGAGCCGGAAACTGCATATGTGGATGTTGCCTGCTCTTACGCATCCAATGAAATTGCGATCAACTGGAACGCCCCGGTTGTGTACCTGGTAAATGCGGTGCAGGCATTGTCGGGCAAAATCGGAAAGTGAAATGTTACCATATGAAAAAACCTGCCGTATGGTGAAGCCCGATTCCCGGGCTGTGCCCTGAACACTTAACTTTAGGGCAACCAAACACTCATATGGAACATACTTGCAGGAACTGTGGCGCGGCCTTCAATGGGAAATTCTGTAATACCTGTGGCCAGAAGTTCGATGTGCCACGATTTACATTCAAACATATTTTCGAAGAGGGGTTCCATGCACTCACGCATGCGGATAAAAGTTTCCTGTCGTTTGCGAAGGACGTTGTGCTTTATCCGGGCAGGGTGGCCTACGAATATATTGTTGAACGGCGGCGGAAAAAATATTTTAACCCGTTTACTTTTTTCCTGCTGATTGCAGCAATCAGTCTTTTTATTGACAGCGCGAAACTGAAACTGGAAGACCGGCTTTTCCATCAGAACAATGAGTATGGACACCTGCTGAATGTGTACGGGAAGGCTTTACTGTTTGTGCTTATTCCTGTTATTGCCCTCGGACTGCGTTTACTTCCTGCCCGCAAACCCAGGTTGTTATTTACCGAGTACACCGTGTTTGCCATGATTGTGATGTCGAGTTTTACGATCCTGGACAGTATCACCAAAATCCTCAGTTACGTTTACACGATCCTCACACACGACATCATCAGTTTCGACAACAATATCATTTATCCTTTTATTGCCGTGGTTTACCTGGCTTATGCAGACTACGGTTTTCATAAAAGACTTGGTAGTCCCTCCATTCCGCGGTCGGGTGTTGCCGGTTTCCTGATCCTTTTCCTGATCGTCCTGGTGCAGCTGGGCATGATCTGGGGTATTATCAATGGGTACGAAGGTATTGGCACGTTCCAGACATTCGGGCTTACTTTCCGCTGGTAAAAAGTTCCGTTTCCTGTATTATCTTAATGCCTATGAAAAGAGCTGATCATATTCTTGCACTTACTGCTGCTGTACTGGAATCGATGCCGGGGGCACTGGCGCACATCGCAGGCAGTTATGTGGTGGATGAAATCCGCAAACCGGGTATGGTGTCGCTCGGGGCATCGGACGGCAAACAGGAACAATCATTCAGCAGCTGGATTGCCAACCTGTCCAATGAAAAAATCAACAGTTTCCGGTTTACTGCTTACCAATACAATGATGAACGCCTGCCAGCGCGTATTGCGGCGGGATTTGCCGGTCCATCCGACCTGGTGCTCGAAGTAACCACAGGTGTTGCCGTGCGCACGTACATACTACGGGTTTTCCATGCGCCGGCAAACGAGCTTACGACATCGCAGTTTATCACATTGCTCAACAGCCAGCCCGATCCGGCACTGGTGTGGGCAAGAGCCACTACATTGATCCTTGAATCGAATGGCCTCAATCAACGCCGCGTATTTCCCGGCGATGAGACGCCTGCCTACCTGGCAACCGATGAAGGACGGGCGGTATTTGCTTACCTCGCCGGGGAACTTGTGAGGGAGATCCAGATCGAGTCCACCGTATTTGATAAAGTATTCGCTGTAAAAGCAGAAGATTTAAAAGAGGCAACCATTTATAAGTATAACCTTTTGAGAAGATACCTAAAGGAGTTTAAAAAACAGATTGATGTTGCAGAAGTAGATTTAATGTTTATAGAAAAATTTGGAGCGTTCTTGAAAAAGAAAAACGATGGTATACATGG
>SDZZ01000497.1 GCA_004173255.1 Chitinophagaceae bacterium
ATGTATGGCTTTTACAAAAAGGTTGGCCACCATCTCCGGTTTTTGTTCCAGTATGCCTTCCAGCAGGGTCTGGAACATGCCTGCGTCATCCAGATAACCGTTTACTTTTGCCTTGGTGGCAGACGTCTGGTATCTTGAAAACGCAGTTTTTAGTCCACCGGTAAATGCTTTTTTAGCGATTTGTCCAAGTACTGACTTACCAGTGCTGTTTACGGAACCATTGGTAGTTACCGCGGCCAGGAAACTATCCATCACTTCTTCTTTGTTGATGAGGTGACCGGCTGAAAAGGCATCGGTGAGAAAGTGGTCCCCGAATGCGTTTATTTTTAAAGCCTCATTCATGTCATCACTGTTGGTACCAGCCCTGGCGGTATTTACAGCCTGTTCATGATAGTATCTCCATTTGAGTTTGTTATTCGCCTTCAATGAATTTTCAAATGCGCTTCCCGGGTGCGGCGGCGCAAAATGGGAGTTGTTTACTGCCGCAAGATCCAGGTAACGTCCACCCGTGGCTGTTTCCCATTCATCATCATCGGGTCCTTTTCCACCCGGGCCCATCGCAAATATGGTTTGTTTGTAATCATTTTCGCTGCGGATGATCAGTGCCTTTAGGCGGGTAAGCTCAGCAGGATCTGCACCGGCAAGCATCTGGTAGTTTTCGTAAAAATCACCCATCGTGATAATCTGCCCGTAGTTGAAATCAACCCCGTTCACCGAATACATCTGCGTTGGTTCCAGCTCACTGATATTTGCAATCGGGGCGTTTTTTACTTTGTCTATTATCTGTCCCAGCAGCGAATGCTCACCCGTATCGTAAAATTGCCTGCTGTACCTGGACATTGAAGCTGATACCGCAGTTGGCTGGTTCACGGGTCTGGTAAACAATTCTGTTTCCTTTGTCCTCCGTTCCACCAGGTTTTTTGACACCACCACATTACCGGCTTCCCGGGCCTTCACCCATAACCTCATTTCGTCGACTACGCCTCCCAATGAATCAGTATTAAGGTTGGCCAGCACTTTAGTTTTTGCAAACACTTCGGGTGTTACATTATGCACAAAACTCACGATCGCATCAAACTGGTTCTGGTTGAGGTCTGTTTTTACCAGGTCCTGTACGGCTTTCTGTGCGGCGGTGATCCTTGTGACCAGTAATTCGGTAGCCTGCGTTTCAGAAATGCCGTTGATATAGGGCAGTTCACTGCTGTCGCTTTCATTACAGCCACCATTATGCAACACCGTTCCATAACCAACCGTACAGTTACCGCCGGCGTCGGTATAGCGTTTGTCTTTAAAGCCTTCAAACTGTTTGATCATGCCGATGCAGGCAGGAGAAGCAGTCATCGTTTTTGTGGTTCCGGTCAGTTCCATCTGGCGCATGTATCGCATCCGTTTCAACAGTTTTGTTGGCACCACTGTGGTGGTAAACATCTGTGTTTTCATTGACTGGGTAAAGCTGAGGTCTTTCGACTGGATCGTGATTGCGCCATCACCCACAATTTCCGGTGCGCTATCCTGCACAAAGTCGAAGTCTGCCGCGTTGATGCTGATCATATTGCCCACACCCCATGGCAGTGCCGACAATGCCGCTTTGATGAGGCCATTGATAGCCGCAATGGATTGTTCGTAAGCTTTCGACGCCGCTACCAGGAACGAATCGCCCCCTTTCCAGAGACGGAAAAAGAAGAAGGTAGTGGGTTCCGGCAGGTAGTTATTTTTCTTGGTTCCGCACGAAACCTTTGCCCCTGCGTCGATCCATGCCTGGTTCAGGGTTGATCCCACGCAGTTCATCATATATACGGAACGGATTTTCAACGGCGCACCGTTTTCCGTTTTCATTGCCCGTATTGCATCGCCATTGATATTGCCGTTAGCAACAATCCGGTCGTCACTTCCGTGCGTAAGGATCAGCAGGTCGGATACTATGTTCGCTTTCGACAATTTAATCAGGGTGTCTTTCAGGTCGTTATAACTGGCCGACCCGTTGCGGAGGATCTGCACATCATCGTAGAACTGGCCCTTGGCCGAACTGTACCGGTTGAGGTTCAGCTCAAATTCCTCCGCAACCGTGTCGGTCCATTCTGTTATTTTATCCCTGATCATCTGCACCAGTTTTGCCCGGAAACTATCGGGAATAACATCAGGTAGTTTCGAAAGGATCGCATCTACCAGTCCCGGTATGCCCAGGTCCACACCACCATTCTCTATCAAGATGATCAGCTGCGATGGCATCACGGAGAAAGGGGTGGACCTTCGGCTGGCTGGCCGACGGTTTACTGTCATTCCATTTGAATGTCCATTGTATACGTTGGGAAGGTTGCGGCTGTCCCATATCTGAAATCTACTTTTCATATCTTTTATTTTAAATAAGTTTAAGGCAGTTTTGTCTTCAGGTATGCGATCTGTTCGGCCGGAATCTCCGGTGTCTGTTTAAGCACACTCAGGCGCTGGCGCACGTAGTCTTCCGGATCTCCCATTTTCAGGAATTCAATAGCAGACCTGTCAACCACATGATGGCGCGTATGCATCAATCCGCCGAAGGCATTTATCTCAAACTCCCCATCAAATTCATATTTGCCGTTTCCAACCGGATCGAATTCGCCATCATACCGGTAAACAATTGGCCAGGTTCGGGGGTCAGTTCCGGGTTGCGGAATACGTTCCAGACGGGTAAAGTTGATATTGCAGGATGATCGCGTCCAGTCAGTGGATTTATCAAGGTCACGGCTGATCACCGCTGTTCCTATTTCACCGTACGCATTTCCTTCCCATTCAATCACGATTGTTGCATCGGCGAAGCCTTCTTTGAGTTCACCTATCCACATTAATTCTTCGCGGTAAGTCAGTTTGGCTGTCTGTGACCCCGGCATCTGTGCGCGGGCTTCCGTTGTCAGCAGTCGTTGCACTTTGTCGTACGTCAATGCAAAACTGCCGGCAATCGACGACACCCCGGCTTGTGCCACCGACACGGTACCCAATCCAATCTGGATGGCATCAGATACTGCAATACCTGCAATCAGCGCGGGATTCTGCATGTATGAATAACCAGCGGCCCTGGACAGGGTCATAC
>SDZZ01000498.1 GCA_004173255.1 Chitinophagaceae bacterium
GGAATAAAACCTTCCCAGATGCCGCTGTTATCCCAGCGTGCAACCAGCGGATGGAGGTGCGGCTCCCATTTATTGAAATGGCCGATCACCGAAATCTTTGTTGCGTTGGGTGCCCATACACAAAAATACATTCCCCATACATCGTTGACCTGGATGGAATGCGGTCCAAATTTTTTATAAATACTGTAGTAGGTGCCCTGCTGGAAATTGCGGACATCCTCATCATTCAACATGGAATAGTTCCACACAGCCTTGGTCGTATCGATGAAGTGCGAATCTTCGTACCGGATTTCTTTGCTGCTCATTTATGGAATTTTTGAAAGATGGAGTCTAACAACTTACACCTTTTTATTGAATTATTAACACTACAATTTAAAGGCCATCGTTGAGTTGTAACTCTTAATCCGCATTTTTGCCCTACCAACCCTTCGTGAAAAATTCACCAAACCAACTGTAGATGCAAAAAGCTTTGTTCTTTGTCGTGGCCATTCTCTGTTTCAGTGTGAATGCCGCGCTCTCCCAGAAAATTTCAGGTAACCTGGTCGACTCGAGTTCGGGGCGAAAAGTCTCCAACGCAGTCGTTGCACTGATCGGCACGAAGGATTCCGTTTTATTTAAATTCGTCAGAAGTGACAAGGACGGTAAGTTCAGCCTGACCGGCGTGCGCCCCGACAGTTTCGTGCTGCAGGTCTCCCACCCCGACTTTGCCGATTACGTCGAAATTGTGAAACCCGAAGCAGGCAAGGATCTCAGCATGGGCAACCTGTTTGTGACACAGAAAAGCAAACTGCTGGAAGAAGTGATTGTGCGGCAGAATATGGCCATCCGCATCAAGGGCGATACCATCGAGTACAAAGCGGATAGTTTCAAAACACAGGAAGGGGCCTCGGTCAAAGACCTGCTGAAAAAGTTTCCGGGTATTACGGTCGACCGTAACGGAAAGATCACCGCACAGGGGCAGGAAGTGTCCAAGGTGCTGGTCGATGGTGAGGAATTTTTCAGTGATGACCCTGCCGTGGTCATCGAAAATCTCCGCGCCGATGCCATTGATAAAGTACAGTCGTTCGATAAAAAGAGTGACCAGGCGGAATTTACCGGTGTCGATGATGGCAGCCGCTCCAAAACCCTCAACCTCGTATTGAAAGAAGATAAGAAAAAAGGGGTAATCGGCAAGATTGTCGTCGGTGGCGGATCGGAAGAAAGGTATTCCAACCAGGCCATGTTCAATTTCTTTAAGGGTAAACAAAAGATTGCCCTGTATGGCATCATGTCCAACACCGGGGTAACGGGTTTGGGATGGAGTGACCGGGACCAGTTCAGCCAGGGGTTTGACCTGTCCGACGCGGAAATCATGCCGGGGGGAATGATCATGCTCAGTGGTGGTGATGATGGTGACTTCAGCGACTATGATAACAGTTACAACGACGAGGGTATTCCGCAAACCATCAAGGCAGGCGCGCATTACAGCAACAAACTAAACCAGGATAAAACAAAGGTCAACGGCAACTACACGTTCAAGGACATGAGCGTAAATGCCATTGGCAATTCGCTGACCAAGTACACCCTGCCGGAGTCGTCCTACTATAACCGGGAAAACCACAACGCAAAAACGTCGCAGAGTGAACATAATTTCAACGGCCTGTACGATGTGAAACTGGATTCATTCGCCTCACTTCGTTTTAAATTTAACGGAAAGGTCGGCGTCCAGGACGGAGAAACCAGTTCACTGAATGAAACGCTGGACAACGAACTCGCCCTGATCAACGCCAACCGGAGGGAAGTGTCGAGCCACACCGACAACTCTGTTTACCTTGGTTCGGTTTTATGGAGACAGCGCCTGAAAAAGAAAGGCCGTACCATTTCCCTCAACCTTTCTTATAAAACGCGGTGTACACCGAGCCCATGGGGAAAACAGATACGCTGGAATTCAACTATGCCTTTACCAGAAACAAATCAAACTCCGACCGCAAAACATTTGACGCCGATGATACCGGTAAATACAGCAGGCTGAATGATTCGCTGAGTATCAAGTATGGTCTCGAAAACATGAACAACAGCATCGGCGTAAAATACCAGTACGGCAATAAAAAACTGACGGCAAATATCGGGGCCAATATCGGTATCAGTAACTATTCGCAGTTTGATTCGGCAAACAGGAAAGTGCGGAACTTTGATTTCCTGAACCTGGCGCCATCGGCCCGCATCAGCTATAAATTTGCGGCACAACGACAGCTGAGCCTTAACTACTATGGCAGCCCAAGTGCCCCCTCCATTGAACAACTGCAGCCCATCCGGGATAACAGTGACCCCCTGTTTGTGGTGGTTGGTAACCCCAACCTGAAGCAGTCGTTCCGGCACGAGTTCAGCCTCAATTACAACGACTACCAGGTGTTGTCGGGCAGGAACATTTATTCAAATGTCCGGTTTTCGCCCGAGCAAAACGCTATTGTAACCGATAACACCATTGACGCCACGGGCAAAACCACCCAACGCTACCGCAACAGCAAAGGCAACTACAGCCTTTATGGTTACCTGAGTTATGGTTTCAAGATCAAAAATCTGCGGCTCGGTATGGATATAAACGGAAATAACAGCCGCTACGTGAATGTGCTGAATGGTGTGCTCAACCGCACCACGCAAACCAGCGTTGGTGTGGGGCCAAGTGCCAGCACCTATAAGGAAGACAAATATGAGATCTGGGGACGGGCAAACTACGCCTACAATTTTTCCCAGTCGAATAACCAGTCATTGAACGCGAACTATTTCAGCCAGGACTACGATGTAAGTTTAACCTGGTTTTTCAGCAAACGTTTTTCGATCGGATCAAGCGTAAATGCCAACCTCCGCCAGAAAACAGATGCATTCCAGGGAAACAACAACATCACTGTCTGGAATGCCGATGTTAACTACAAAGTGTTTAAAAAACGGAACGGTACTTTCCGCTTCGAGATGTTCGACATACTCAACCAGCGACGCGGGTACAGCCGTAATTTCAGCGCTACCACCGTTTCGGAAAGGAACTACAATACGCTGAGCCGTTATGGCATGCTCTCGTTCACCTGGAATTTTGTCAAAAACCCAACCCCATCAGCTACCTCCAAATAACCATCATGAAAAAGCTTTTATTAAATATCAGTCTGCTGGCAATGGTACTTCCGGGTATCGGGCAGACCATCTTCGTCAGCAGTGGCAAAATCGAATTCGAACGGAAGGTGAACCAGCACCGGTTGATGTTTACAGGCGAAACCGGCGACTGGATCAACGAATTCAAAAAGATAATCCCGCAGTTCCGGACCGACTATTTCAACCTCACGTTCAATGAAACAAAATCGTTGTACACAATCGGCAAGGAAGACGACAACAAATCCCAGATGTTCTTCAACACACCGGCCCAGGATAACCTGGTATATAAGGACTTCACCACGCAAACGGCGGTAAGTAACAAGTCGGTCTTTGAGGCAAAGTTCCTGCTGACCGATTCACTGGTGAACCGCCAGTGGCGCATTGAAGCTGAAACCCGCACCATTGCCGGGTTTGAATGCCGGAAAGCAGTAACTACTATTTGTGATTCCGTGGTGGTAGTGGCTTTTTATACGGACCAGATTGTTACACCAGCCGGGCCAGAATCGTTTTCTGGTTTGCCGGGTATGATCCTTGGCCTGGCTGTGCCGCGTTTGTACACCACCTGGTTTGCCACCAAACTGGAAACCATCACTGCTGCAGATGAAGCCAGAATCGTTGCGCCTTCCAAGGGGAAAAAAGCGACATCGGTTGATATGAATGCCACTATTTCAAAAGCGATCCAGCAATGGGGTGTAAAATACCGCGACCGCTCCATCTGGAGTGTAACCCTTTAACCCGGTACGGGTGGGATAAGAAGACCCGCTCCGGTAGCAGATGTTGAAAGGGCTGCCATACCCACCAGGCCCGGCGGTTGGATGTTTTGCCGCGACGGTTACCTGTTATCTCAGCAGTTCCAGCACCAGGCTTTGTTTGGGCTGAATCTCCAACCCTTCCAGCGGAATAACCTGTCCGGTATGTATGTTACGTGCCGATGCAAATCCCTTCATGCGTTCCACAAACCGCGCGAGGTCTGGTCTGGCAACCGATGTACCCGTGTTGCTGAAAACAGCTACGGTTTGTTTATCGTTGTACCGGAAATAAACATACAGTCCATTATCTGGAACATACTGCATCAGTTTGCCGCTGCCGATTGCACCGGATGTTTTCCGGAAAGTGGCCAGTGTCGATACATACTCAAACGCTTCCTGCTCCTGTGCGGTACGGCCGGCCCTGGTAAATTTATCGGTGCTGTCACCGGTCCATCCTCCCGGAAAATCACGGCGCACTTCCGCGTCGGTCGGATTTTTGAAATTCTTCATCAGTATCTCGGTGCCATAGTATAGCTGCGGAATGCCACGAAGCGTCAGCAGCCAGTCGATGGCCATTTTATACTTTGAAAGATCCTCCCCTAATACCGAGTATACGCGGTCCAGATCGTGGTTATCGAGGAAAATACAATTACGCGTGGGGTCTTTGTACAACGCATCCTGCGACAGTGTGCTGTACAGTTTACTCACTCCTTCATTCCATCCGAATGGCTGGTTCAGCCCGTCGAGCATCGCACCAAACAGCGGAAAATCCGTTACGCCCTGCACATTGTGCCTGAACGGCACGTTAAGGTTATTCTGCGTGAAGTAAGCACTGTTGAAAGTAGTCTGTACCCACGCTTCGCCGAATACAGTCAGTTTCGGAAACTCTTTCAGCAGGGCGTCATTGATCCGGTTGAGAAATGGTGCATCACTGTAAAACCAGGTATCTAC
>SDZZ01000080.1 GCA_004173255.1 Chitinophagaceae bacterium
CGAGATCCTTCCATTTGTAGTGGTGGCACCGGTTAACGCCAAGCTCATTGTAACACGCAAAACAGGTACGGGCAACGTCCGTTTCAAATACGTGATCTTCCGCGGCGATGCGGTGATCAGAACCTTTAACCAGGGAACAGCAACAGTAGTAGCCCAGGCCAATGCAGTGGGTTCCATCGCTGTGGGTGCCGTGCTTTATAAAAACACACCGGCCTTTGGGGTGAGTGTGCCAACGGCCGCATCATTTTCTTCAAGGGGTGGGCTGATTGTTAACGGCAACACGCGGAACAAACCGGACATCATGGCACCAAACGGTGTTAATACCACTGTTCCGTTTATCCAGCCGGAAAATATTGACGGTGACCTGTTGCCCAACTTCTTCGGTACATCGGCCGCAGCGCCGCACGCAGCGGGTGTTGCAGCGCTGTTGATGGAAGCGAAAAAACGTTTCAAAAACGAAACGATGAACGGTGAGCAGATGAGAGAGCTGATGCGGTCCACCGCCATACCCATGAATACATCCGGCGAATTCGCCAACAGCGGGAATGGCTTTGTGCAGGCTGACAGGGCGCTCGAAACGTTTGCCAACCCGGCCCCGCAGATCAGTTCGTTCTTTGTTGAAGGCGACCCGGCCACCCTGGGTCGTGTGCCGATCAACATGGTCATAAAGGGAAAATATTTCAAGGGTAATGCTGCTGTACAGGTAGCGGGTCAGCTGATTCCTGCCACCATCATCAACAGTACCGAGCTTCGTGCCACCTTGCCGGTGTTCAATGGCAACCCGCCATTGGCAATTTCAAATCCGCCGCTGACCAACGGTAGCGATGGTGGTGCGAGTGATTCGCTCTACCTCGGTGAACTGAAAATCAAAATGATTAAAGTGGTCGTAAACGATACATCCAAACTCTACGGCGAACAGGTTCCCGAATACCGGTTCAAGGTATTTGTGGATGACCAGCCGCTTGACAGCAGCGGGCTTACCCTTGACAGCCTGGGACTGCAGGATATCTACTTCACCTCCAGTGCCACTGACCTGAGTAATGTGGGTCTCTACTATCGCCGGGCATATTCCTCTGCGGCAAACATTTCGATTCCTGCCGGTGCGGAGTATGGAAAAAAATACCGGTACCAGTTTGTGGATGGCGTACTCGCCATCAACCGCATGCCGGTGGTGATAACCCCACGCGATACCACGCTTACTTATGGCCGCGCCATCAATGGCCGCGAACTCAAAATCGATTACCGGTTTGATTCATCCAATGTGTCGATCCCGAACCTGGCAGCATTGACCGATTCGCTTTCGTTGAACCACCAGTCCACCATGTCGAACAGCGTGATCCTGATCAATGGTAAACAGGCAGTCAATGGTCTGACCGCCTCCGACTTCCGCAACATGAGTTTCATGGTAAGCGGCAAGGCAGCAGTCAATGGCAAACAGGCCGTTAACGGAAAAGCCGCGGTAAACGGGGAGATCACCAGGGACTCCACTTACTTTATACCGGTGAACCCGCAGTCATTGTATGACTACCAGCTCGATTCGGCCGATGCAGTTATCTACAACGGCAAACAGGCGGTTAACGGTAAACAGGCAGTCAATGGCAAAGCCGCAGTAAACGGAAAGGCTGCAGTGAATGGCAAAGCGGCAGTGAACGGGAAACAGATGGTTAATGGAAAAGCGGCGGTGAACGGCAAGGCGGCAGTAAACACCAGTACGTTTAACGATACGTCGAACGAAAACACCTTCCTGGTGGTGGACTCACTCGATGCGGTTGGCACAGGCGAACTCAGCGGATACGAGTCCATGAATATGATCACGGGTTATGAAGTCGGCAACTGGCTGATCGGACCGGGTGTACTGATGTCCGACAACTTTGATATCAGTTATGGTCTCGGCAACCTGCATATTATCCCTGAAACTTTATACGTCAAGGCTGTAGATACCACCGCCGGCTGCGGGGCACAACCTGCATTCAGGAGTATTAAACAGGTGTACCAGTATGAGGATGAAGATGCCACAGTCATTGCAGGGGGACCCACGTATATGATCAAAACCCTTGCTGGTGGCACGGTTCCGGCCGGGCCTCTCGCCGCGGGCACCTACGACGTGTTCCCAGCAGGTATTACATTTAAACCAGGCGTAACCAATTACACCATTGTGTACCAGCCTGGCAAACTGGTAGTAAACGGTTCCGCACCCGCGGCACCAACGGTCAGCCTGGTGCAGCCAACCTGTACCGCGCTGAACGGAACCATCAAGGTTACTTCGGTTAAAACCAACCTGACCTTTACCATCACCGGTGCAAATGCCACAACCGTTTCCAATACAACCGGCTTATTTACCCTGCCAGCGGGTACTTACCTGCTGACGGCAAGGAACACCACCGGTGCCGCGTGCGAATCGGTTGCAACCACTGTCACCCTGAATGCACCAGGCTGCGCAACGATCGGCAACCTGGTTTTCAAAGACCTCAACGGAAACGGGGTGCAGAACACCGGCGAATTGGGTCTGGCCGGCGTTACGGTAAAACTGATGAACGAGGCAGGCACCGTGTTGTCGACCTACACTACCACTTCGACAGGGGCTTACTCCTTCACCAAACTGGTTGCAGGCACGTACAAACTTTCTTTCAGTACGCCTGCGGGTTATTCGCCTTCGCCGGCAAAACTGGGTGGTGATGACACCAAAGACAGTG
Organism: Chitinophagaceae bacterium; assembly: GCA_004173255.1. GTDB lineage: Bacteria > Bacteroidota > Bacteroidia > Chitinophagales > Chitinophagaceae > JBEVJC01. The sequence continues at coordinate 2,694 of SDZZ01000080.1, forward strand.
ATCCGGTAAACGGCATGTTGAGTGCTGTGGTGCTCACTGCCGCACAGGTTAACAATAATATCGATGCCGGTTTTATACCATCTGTCCTGCAGGTGGGAAATAAAGTCTGGTATGATGAAAACAACGACGGGCTTGCGGGTACGAAGGAAAGTGGAATTTCCAGACTCACAGTCAGGCTTTACACCGATAACAATAATGACAATGCAGCCGATGGCGCAGCCGTTGCCACGAAGACCACGGATGGCACGGGTGCTTACCTGTTTAACGGTCTGGCCCCAGGCAACTATATTATTGGTGTAGTTATGCCCGATGGTTATACCAGCAGCACGAAAAACGGTGGCGATCCGGACAACAACATCAACAACGACGACAATGGCCAGGTACTGGTGGGTAACGAGATCCGCTCGCTGGCTATTTCACTCAGCCCGGCGGGCGAACCGGAAGGCAACACAAACAACACCTGCGATTTCGGATTACTGCCCGATTGCAGTGGTATTACTACGGCAGGAAACCTGCTGGTGAACGGAAGTTTCGAAAGCGGCACCAGCGGATGGTCCAACCTCGGTGGTCTTCTGCTGACGGGTAATGATTTTAATGCCTGCGGTGCAAAGAACGGCTACAACACTGCGTTCCTCTGGGCATCACTGGTATGGCAGGATGTGACCATGGCACCGGGCAGCGTAGTTACCTTCACCGGGTTTGCCGGGACGCATACCGCAGGACTCAGATGCAGTCCGAAGCTGAGCCTCATCTTCCGCAATGCCGCAGGTAAAGTACTGCTGCAGAAAGACGTGGACGTAACGCGCGACGTAGATGTAAATAACGAACAGCTGGCATTCTATACCATTACTGCCACTGCGCCGGCAGGCACGGCGAAAGTCCGCGTACAGAGTTCGATTAACTGTAACTTCATGAAGATTGATGCAATGAGCCTGCGGGCCACCAGCACCAGTATGATTTCGCGGGGTGCCAGTGCCGAAGAACCAGTGACAGAAGAAAAGATGGAGTCTGCTGCCAGCGGGTTGTATGCAAGTGTCAGTCCCAACCCGGTGACCTCGTTCTTTACTGTGAAGATTGGAAGCAACGACGCAAAAACCCCGGTAACCGTACGCGTACTCGGTATCGACGGCCGCAGGATCTCTGAACAGAAAACCACGCCGAACAGTATTCTCCGTATCAGTTCCGATAACTGGAAAAGCGGAATGTATTACGTGGAAGTAACACAGGGCAGCGTGCGCAAAGTGATCAAACTTATTAAAACACTTAATTAAAACACCGGTTTAATCCTTTAATCCATCGATGAAGACTTTCAACCGTTTCATATTACTGCTGATCCTGGCAGGCGTTGTGCAAACAGCGCCTGCCCAGGATAACGGCCAGGCTGACCTGCGGAAAAAACTGATGGGATCAATGCCTGACTCTGAGCGGGTAAATACACTGAACGCCCTGAGCAGGAGTTATTTCAATGATAATCCCGATAGTTCGGTGATCATTGCCATGAGTTCCCGCGACCTCGCAGAAAAAATTGGCTATCGCCCGGGACAGGCACTGGCACTGAAAAACATGGGCATCGGTTATTACTGGCTGGGGAAAAACCTGGATGCGGTGAAGTCGGCCCAACTGGCCATGGCCGTGTACGAATCAATCGGCGATACAAAAGGTGTTGCCAACATGCTGAGTAACCAGGGGGCAGTATATTTCAACCAGGGCGATGATGCCAAATCGCTCGAACTGCACCTGCAATCATTGAAATTGTCGGAAAAGCTGAACGATACACTGCGAATACTTACCTCGCTGACTAATATCGGTGCAGTGTACCTGAACAAGACCGCTACGTACCAGAAGGCACTCGAGTTCTTCCTGCGTTCTTATAATATGAGCCTTGCCATCAAAGACCAGTATTCGATCGGAACTTCGACGGCTAACCTGGGAGAGACTTATTTCAAGATCGGCGATGATGAAAAAGCCTTGTTCTACCTGACTGAATCGGTGAAGGCCTATGCCGGCACGGAAGACCTTCCCTACCCCATGAACTATATCGGCCGGATTTACACCCGCGAAAAAAAGTACGATAAGGCCATCGAAACCCACCGGGAGGCATATAATATTGCCAGCAAACTCGGCTCCAGGCTGGACATGACGCAGTCACTGGTGGCCATGGCACAGGCGTACTTTGCCAAAGGGGATATCCGTTCGGCAATTGCCACCTATAAACAATCACTTGAACATAGTGTGCCACTGAATAACCTGTCGGCGATGATTGATGCGTATGGCGGGTTGTCGGGTGCGTACTCCAACCTGCACGATTATGCCAATGCCTATGGTTATGACCAGCTGCTGCTGAGTGCAAAGGATTCGATGTATAATATCGACACTGACAAAAAACTGGCTACCCTTTCCTTTACCCGTGACCTGGAGATGAAAGAATCGGAGATCAGCCTGTTGAGCAAGGACAAACTGATCCAGCAACAACAGATCACCCGGCAGAAACTGGTACGCAACGGGTTCATCGGCGGGTTTGCCATTGTGCTGGTCTTTGCCTCATTGTTCCTGAAGCAGCGGATCCGGATTGCAAAAGAAAAGAAACGGAGCGACGACCTCATGCTCAACATCCTTCCCTCCGACACGGCGGAAGAGCTGAAAGCAACAGGCACGGCCAAAACAAAAAGTTTCGATTCAGTCAGTGTACTATTTACCGATTTTAAAAACTTCACCCAGGCGAGCGAACTGCTGACACCGGAGGAACTGGTCGCAGAGATCAATTATTGTTACAGTGAATTCGACCGCATTGTAACCAGGTATGGAGTGGAAAAGATTAAGACAATCGGTGACTCGTATATGTGTGCCGCAGGGTTGCCGGTGGAAAATGACACCCATCCGATTGACATTATTTCGGCCGGACTGGAAATGGTGGAGTTTATTGAGAAAAACAAACGCGATCGGATAGCCAAGGGCCAGCCATATTTTGAATTACGCATCGGCGTTCACTCAGGCCCGGTGGTGGCGGGCATCGTGGGGATTAAAAAGTTTGCCTACGATATCTGGGGCGATACGGTTAATACGGCTTCGAGGATGGAAAGCAGTGGTTATCCGGGCAAGGTGAATATCAGTGGCACTACTTACGAACTGGTAAAAGATAAATTCCTTTGCGACCATCGTGGCAAGATCGAAGCAAAAAACAAAGGGCAGATCGATATGTATTTTGTGGAAGGGATTTCGCTGAAGGTCATCCAGGAGAACAGGTATCACCTCCTTTAATTACCAGCCCCCGAATAATCCATCTATGAGCGCCCGCTCATATTTCTTTTTGTCAAAAGAATATTCATATGGTGCACGGTAGGGCAATCCCTTGCGTTTTTCCTTCAGCCTTTTCAGTATACCAAAGGAAATCATTCGGCGCTGGAAATTGCGACGGTCCAGTTTTTTGCCGAGAATGCTTTCGTACAATTTCTGCAGCTCGGGCATGGTGAACCGGTCGGGCAGCAGGTTATATCCAACGGGCATATAATTCAGGTGCTGGCGGAGCAGTTCGAGTGCAGAGCGGAAAATGTGTTCATGATCCATCATCAGCGGCGGAAGCGCTTCCACGTCGTGCCACTCACACGCGTCCGACAGGTCGTCGGTCCGTGCATCCACGAAGGAGTACTCTACCAGTGCGTAGTAACCAACGGTCAGGAATCTTTGTAACAACCAGTGGTCCTGCTTCAGGGTAATCTGGTTTTTCTTTGCCCGGTTGCGGTGCACGCCCGCATCGGAACGGTCGGGTTCACCAAACAGGCGGAACTGGTGCAGGAAGATCTGGTCCAGCCCTGTCCGTTGTTTCAGCACCCTGGCCGCTGCGTCATCCACGCCTTCCTTTTTCCCGATAAACCCTCCTGGCAGTGACCAGTCCTTCATCGTCTTCCCTTTCAGCAGCAGCACTTTCAGTTGCCCTTCGTGAAATCCGAAGATGACGCAGTCAACCGACAACGACGGCATGTACATCCTGTCCCCCTCCAGCAAAAATTCCCTGATCGAATGGTCGTCTCTCATACTTAAAAATAAATTTATTTGGGCCAATAACCGGGAAAACTTCGCGGCCCCTGAACGGATTCCGGAATAACCAAACGGCGTTCGTTAACAGGCAATGCTGTTTATAAAACAGCCGAGGCAACCCCTTTCATAAATAGCACGTTTCAACAGGAAGTAATCGCATCTCTATACTCATCATAAAAACTATTTCGATGAAAAGATTAAAATCCGCGCCGGTGTTGAAACAACTGGCAGCAACAATAGTAATTTCAGCTGCAATTGCCGGCCTGGCAACCGGTTGTTCGAAATCCGGCAGCGACGATCCGGATCCTGATCCGCAACCAACTACCAGCATCCAGCTGAGGACCGATGCCACGCTTGGCAGCATCCTGACCGATAAGGATAACAATACACTTTATTATTTTTCCAACGATGCGGGTGGCGCCAATACCTGTACTGGTGGCTGCGAACTGGTGTGGCCTCCTGTCCTGACCAGTTCCTTCAATGCTTCGAAGATCGGGACCGGACTGGCAACAGCCGATTTCGATTCCGTTACCACAGCCAGCGGAAAAAAACAGCTGACCTATAAAACATGGCCGCTGTATTATTATGCCCCGGTAGTCGGAGGCACCAATGTGCGGGAACCTGCCGGGCAAACAGGCGGCGAAAATGTAGGTGGTGTCTGGTTTGTAGCCAAACCCGACTACACGATCATGCTCGTGAATGCCCAGCTGGTGGGGCATGACGGCATCAATTACACGTCCACGTATACACCGGGTGACGGAAAGACCATTTATTTCACCGATGCAAAAGGTGTTACGCTGTATACTTTCAAGAATGACCGTTTTAATAAAAATAATTTTACGGCCGCCGATTTTTCGAACAATGGCGTATGGCCGATCTATGAGAACAGCTCGATTGTAGTACCCTCCACCCTCGACAAAACACTGTTTGCCACTACCACTGTTTTTGGTAAAACACAACTTACCTATAAGGGATGGCCACTTTACCACTTTGGACAGGACGCAGGTGTGCGCGGTTCCAACAAGGGTATATCGTTTCCTGTACCAGGCGGCATCTGGCCGGTACCTGTAAAGGAAGCTCCTACCGCCGCCCCTTAACCTGAGCGATGTCCGCGTTGGTTTTGCAGTAAACCTTCCATAATCAGCACACCGGAGATAGTGTCCCGCCGGCCCGTTTTTACGGTGCCGGCTTTTTTATTAATTGCTTGTTCCCGGATTAGCCGCTGGCACGGTATGTACGCGGTAATGCTACATTTTTTCAGCCGGCATCATCGGATTCAACGCAAGACAAAAGCGCGTGATTGATCTTTTTAACCAATCAGGGGATAATATTTCTTCCTGTTTTCATAAAGGATCCAGGCGAGGACAACGGCCAGAGCGGCGGCCATCGGAAGGCCTGTGCGGTCGTTGACAATGTGCGTGAGCAGGATGCCCACCATTACCGGAAGGATGATAATTGCGCCAAGCGCACGTGTTTTTGGAAAGATCACGAGTATGCCACCGAGAACTTCAACAAATCCGACCAATGGCATCAGCCAGCCAAACTCCATCATGGCACCCATGAGTTTGATCATGTTGGGGGGAATATTGTCCGGCACCGGCAGGTAGTTAAAAAATTTATTCAGTCCGGCGTTAATAAACATCAGCCCGAACAAAAGGCTGAACACGAAAAGGATTTTGTTTTTCATCGAAGCAATTTTTGGGTTAGAGAAAATGTTTATCCAAGGGCTGGGTAAAGATGGTGAATCCTGTCCGGATGTACGGAGGCCGGAAGGGACAAAAATGGGGGTGATCAGGCCGGTAGGGGTCGTTGTGGCTGTTGGACGCTTCTATTCCGGTAAAAACAACAGCGGCAGGGTATTAACTTTAGAAATCTGGGATTTTTTTCTATTTTGAGCCGGCTTAAAGTTCCGCCGCACCCGGAACCAGCCACCACTTTAACCTAAACACGGCCGACCACCACCCATTATGCCCCCGAAAATTCTGCTCCCTGCCCTGCTGCTGCTATGCGCGCAGCCAGTCCTGTTTGCCCAGAAAGACAACGACAATAATGTCCGCATCAGCGAGAGCCGGCGGGAATTCAGGTTTGTCAAAGGCAACAGCGCCAACCCGGTCCAGGTTCAGGAGCAAAGTACCCGGACCTACTACTGCAACAGCTACCGCACCGAGATTCCAATCGTAGAATTTTATTCGGATGTGGAGAAAATAGACGACGTGGAGATACTGGTGGACCAGTCACGCAAACACGGTGTTACGCCGCGTTATGAATATTACAATTCCGATGGTATATTTTATTCCGATGCGCGTGTCTGTTATTTCCAGTTGCCGCTGGCCAAACAGGCAACCACGTCGAAGGTAAAATTCAGCAAGACCATCCTGGACCCGCATTATTTCACTACGATCCATTTTATGGAGTCGCAGCAGGTGAATGACGGGGAGTTACGGATTGTGGTACCCGACTGGATGCAACTGGAGTTGAAGGAACTCAACTTTGCCCGGTACCGGATTACTAAAACGGTGGAGAAAAAAGGGGGTGAAACCATTTATACCTATCGCTCAGTAAACCTGCCTGCGCTTAAACGCGAGTCATCGTCACCGGGTATTTCTTATTACGCCCCACATATTATGGTGCTGAATAAATATTCGGAGACCAAAGACGGCCGCATTACCTTTTTCAACACACTGGCCGATCAGTATAAGTGGTACCATAGCCTGGTATCCTCGGTCGAGAATGACAAATCACAACTGGCCGCCAGGGCGAAGGAAATTACCACCGGATTATCAGGCGACGAGGCAAAAGTCCGCGCCATTTATCAGTGGGTGCAGGACAATATCCGTTACATCGCGTTTGAAGATGGCATTGCCGGCTTTAAACCCGAAAAGGCACAGGAGGTGATGAACAAAAAATATGGCGACTGCAAGGGCATGGCCAACCTGATGACTGAACTGTTGTCATCGCTGGGGATCGATGCCCGCCGTTGCTGGATCGGCACGCGCCACCTTGCATATGACTACAGCACTCCTTCGCTCATTGTTGACAACCATATGATCTGTGTCTGGATGGACAAGGGAAAGAAGGTGTTCCTCGACGGTACTGAAAAATACATTGGCCTGGGTGAAGTAGCCGAGCGCATCCAGGGCAGGCAGGTGCTCATCGAAGACGGTGATAAATTTATCCTTGATAAGGTTCCCGTTGCCAATTACCTGCAGAACACTGCCTATGAAAAAAGGACACTATCAATTGAGGGTTCTTCGGTCAAAGGCCGCATAACGCAGAACTGGAAAGGGGAAAATAAGGAAATGCTTTTGTCGGGCCTGCATGCAGTGAAAATGGACAAACAGGAAACAGCATTGAAATCGTACCTGGGTGATGGTAAACAGAACTTCGAGATCAGCGGCCTCAAAATTAATAACCTGCTGGACTATAACAAAGACGCCAGTGTGGAATACGATGTGAACTGGAAAGACGTGGTGACGGAGTTTGGTGAGGAAAGTTATCTTGAAGTTGACAACCGGCGCTCTCTTGAAAACTTCCGTTTCGATACGACCAAACGCACGTTGCCTTACTGGTTTTACTTCAAGGACCACCTGGTATTTGAAACGGATATTAAATTGCCCGCGGGTAAAAAAATCAATGAATTGCCCGGCAACCTGAATATCAAACAACCAGGATATTTTTTTAAAGGCGAATACAAACTCAATGGGCCTACCCTCAGCTACCGTTGCGAGATCGTGTTGAACCAGTCGGAAATCCGGCCGGAACATTTTTCCCAATGGAACCGCGACATTGACCAGCTCCGCAATTTCTACAACCAGCAAATCGTTCTAACGAAAGTAAAATAAGCCACCAATCATGACATCCACCACCAAACTGCGGTTATCAGTCGCAGCTATTTTTTTGTGCATCGGACTCACTGCTTCCGGGCAATCAAAATCAAATGAACGCTATTACAAGGAAAGTGCTGAGATCCGGGAAACCGTTTTCAATTGGGATAAACCGGAATTCAAAGTCCGCACTGTTCCGGACGAGTTCAATAAAGCGTCGAAGGTAGTTGTAGCCCATCACACAGAACTGACCGCCGACAGCAAATCAAAACTGGTGTATTACGGTCTGGGTTTCGGGGGTAAAAAGGAATTGTCGATCATGGAGATTGTCCGTGAAATGGTCAAGGTAAATGATAAGGTGGCGGTTGATTACTATTCAGAGCTTAGCTTCAGCCTTTTTGAAAAAAAGAGCAACCTCTATAAAAAGGACAATTCAACGACCTATGTCGGCGTACGTATTATTAAACCCGATGGCAAAATCCGGGAAGTGAATGCCGATGAAATGGTGCTGACCAAGGATGCCAGTAAGGAAAAGGTAGCCAAACTTGCTATTCCGGACCTGCAGCCGGGCGATATAGTGGACTACTTCATTGCGACCGACCTGCTGATGACGAATGATTTTACCACACGAGAATACAGTGTCATCCTGTTCGATGAGGCACCAACCATGCACCATTCGTTTCACGGACAACTGGGTAAAAAGTTTGCGGTTGACTATCGCAGTTATAACGGTGCACCGGATGTGAAAGTGACCCGCAACTCCGATGATGATATTGTTATCGATGTAACGAAAAAAAATATGCCTGCCTTCGAGACCACCCTGTGGGTGGCGCCTGCGGTACAGCTTCCATTTATCCGCATGAATATTTCACTGGGCACACGGAAAGGAAGGTATGGGTATGCGAAGGCTGGCGAAATAAACAAAAACAAGAGTGCCGACGAAGTACTGACCGACAAGGCACGTACGTTCGGCTACGAATATTATGTATCACAGGCGGGCGGCGGTCTTGAGCAGGATGAGGTGGTAAAGCTGTCGAAAAAACGTGCAAAAGCAGCAGGGACGGACTTCTCCGATATGCGGGACGAGGAACGCGCCGCCTTTGTTTACTACAACCTGAGGTTTTCAAAAATCCTCAACTTTGACATCGATGCCATGGAGCGCTCCATCCGCAGCGGGGAGTTTACCTTCAATGGGCTGTCATCTTACCTGTTTAACCTGATGAGGAAGGCACAGGTGCGTACCGGGGTGCTGGTCAGCAGTACGCGAACAGGGTTCCGCATGAATGAAGTGATGGAAGAAGATGACCTGCGCTCCACCACCTTTGTTGGTGACCAGAAAAAATTCATCACCATCCGCTCAATTTATGACGTGCCTTTCGAAACACCGCAGGACATTGAAGGAATGGGCAGTACCAAAACCTTTGGCATCACGCCACGCGCGCTGAAAGCGGTGGGGAGTGGCGGGGATTATGCCAATAATACGGAGCAGTCACCCGGTTTTAAAGTACCCATGTCGGACCCGTCAGCAAACGCACATATTGATAAGTTGAAAATCTCGCTCATACCCGGGCAAAATACGGTGGCAGTCAAACGCAATACCACCATCCGGGGACATTACAAACGCGATACCCAACGTGCACTGATCCTGTATGAAGATTTTTATGAGTCAGAACGCAAACTGCTGGGCGAGGAGATGAGCCTGCTGGAGAAACTGGAAGACAGCAAACGTGGCCGCAAATATGTGGAGGAAGTAAAAAATGCGTTTGCCGAAGCAAGGAAAAAACAAAAGGACGCCTTTCTCGAAGAAGCCAAGGGCTGGTTTGAACAGGAGATCACCAACCTGAAAGACTATAAAGTGGAAAGCATGGGCGTACGCCATACTGCGCCGGACCTGGTTTACAGCTCTTCATTCGATATGGACGGATTGGTTAAAAAGGCAGGGAATAATTTTATTTTTGAAGTTGGGAAAATACAGGCGAGCCCCCTCACCATTAAACCCGAACAGCGGAAAAGGGACATGGATATCTTTATGTCTTTCCCCCGCTCTATCGAATTCCAGGTGGAAGTGAAAGTGCCGGAAGGTTACACGGTTGAGGGATTGGAAGCCATTAACAAAAATGTAGTGAATGACGCAGGGGCGTTTGTTGCCAGCGCCACACTCACCGGCGATATGGTCAGGATTGTCATGAGCCGCAAATACAACCATGCCTATGAACCATCGGCCAACTGGGATAAACTGCTGGCCTTTATCGATGCAGGTTCGGAATGGTCAAATTCAAAAATATTATTCAGGAAAAAATAGATTTACCTGCCGGAACATGGCGTTGATCCAGTGCTGGTCATTTCCGGTCATTGGCTCTGGTCCGTCCTGCGGTGTGCCGACGGGGCGGGTCGAAGCCTGGTACTGATCCGGACCACCGGCTTCAACTATATTTGACAAACTGCAACATTCTGCAGTGTGACCCGTCTAACCGACCAGTGCATAGCTTAACCGGTGATAACCATTCAGACAAAGAATTGATTGACAGGGCGTTGATCAATGACCCTGTGGCGTTTCGGAAGATCATTTCAAAGTCTGAGCGCATGCTGGCGCAGATCATCCACCGCATGGTGGCCGACGAAGAAGACCGCAAGGACCTGGCGCAGGAAATTTATCTGAAGGCATTCCGGAAACTGACTGACTTCAAGTATGAAGCAAAACTGACCACGTGGATCTGCCAGATCGGCTACAATACCTGTATCGATTTTCTCCGGAAAAAAAAGATCCGGCCGCTGTTCCGGCAGGACCTCGAGGGCTGGCAAACTGAGGAAGCCGATGATACGGGTAAAGACCAGTTAACCGGTGACCATTTTGCCGATACAGCTACCACTAAAAAAGAATTGTCGGCAATACTGAAATCGGAGATCGCCCGGTTGTCGCCCGTGTACCAGACGCTGGTCACGCTTTTCCA
>SDZZ01000081.1 GCA_004173255.1 Chitinophagaceae bacterium
TCAGGAACGAAGCCTTTTCCCGTGCATTCGGTTTTACTGCCCATTGCCAGTGGCTTTCATTGCACCAGTAGATGGCGTTGGGAAAGGCCGGCACCAATTCATTTCCGGCTCTTTTTACCGCGCCACCCACGTGGTCAAAATGGAGGTGCGTCAGGAAAACATCGGTAATATCATTCCGGGTAAAACCAAGTGCCTGCAATGAACTGTCGATAGTATCCGTTCCATGCAGGTGGTAATGGCTGAAAAACTTTGCATCCTGTTTGTCACCCATGCCGGTATCGATCAGGATCAGCCGGTTGCCTGTTTCCACCAGCAGGCAGCGAAGGGCCCAGCTGCAGAGGTTATTTTCATCGGCAGGGTTCAGTTTGTTCCAGATGCTTTTGGGCACCACGCCAAACATGGCGCCTCCATCCAGTTTAAAGAACCCGGTGTTGATGGTATGCAGTTTCATCCGGTAACTGTTTGTTGTTTTTTAAGGGCGGCGTATAACCAGGCGAGACCGATTGCAAAGAATACGATCAGACTGAGGATGGAATATTTCATGTTGCCGGTAAGCTCGTCAATAAATCCAAAGGAAAAAATGCCGATCACAATAGCCACCTTTTCCGTTACATCGTAATAACTGAAGAACGATGCAGTGTCGGTTGTTTCAGGCATCAGTTTGGCATAGGTCGACCGGCTGAGCGACTGTATACCACCCATGACCAGTCCGACCGCAACGGCCAGTCCATAAAAATAATATTCGGCATTTACGCCGCTTTGCGCAAGGTTGGCGGTGTAGTAAGCGCCGAGGCAGATCAGGATCCAGAAAAATACCACACCCATCAGCACTTTGATGTTGCCATAAACGGTTGAAAGCCGCGACATGCTCCACGCACCGAGGATAGCCACCAGCTGGATGATTACAACAGTAATGATCAGTTTGGTATCGGGCAGGTGCAGCACTTTGCTGCCAAACAGTGTGGCGGCAAGCATAACCGTTTGTACCCCCATACTGTAAAAAAAGAACCCGCGCAGGAAACGTTTGAGTACCGGCAGGCCTTTTACTTCTTCGTATACTTTTTTGATTTCACGGAACCCGTCTTTTAATACATTTCCTTTTGCGGGGGCACGTAGTACGGTTTTGGGTAAACGGGCAAACGTGATCTGCGCAAATCCGGCCCACCAGAAACCAACCAGGAGGAAGGTGATCTGGGTTGCCTTCCCCGTATCTGCCATCACAGTGACCAGCACAAAACCGACCACCTGCATCAGTACGCTACCGATGTATCCGAAGGAGAATCCGCGGGCGCTGATACGGTCACGATCGGCCGGCGCAGCTATTTCGGGCAGGTAGGCATTATAAAAAACAAAGGACCCCACGTATCCCATTGCGGCCAGCATGAACGCGAAAATTCCGAGGCCGAGATTGGTTTTATCAAAGAAATACAAGAGCACGCAACCGGCCGAACCCATATAACAGAAGAACTGCAGGAAACTTTTTTTGTTGCCCCTTGTATCTGCGATGGATGTCAGGATCGGATACAGGAATGCAATAAACAGGTAGGCTACTGCAAGGGTATAATCGTACAGTGAAGAGTTGACGAATGTGCGGCCAAGGAATTCCACTTCATGTTTGCCGTCGCCGCTGCCGGTTACAGCCAGGAAATAAATAGGAAAGAAGGTGGTGGTAATAACAAGGTTGTAAACCGAGTTGGCCCAGTCGTACATGGCCCATCCGTTAATCACTTTTTTCGAGGCTGTCTGCATGGTGCTGCTTTCCGTAAAAATAGGGAATTCGGGAACGACTAACGGAACATACCGGACCCGATGGCACCAGCCTGCTTAGTGGAGAAGACCAAGGTAAAGGAGCAGGAGCAGGACCAGTCCGGCAATGATGCGGTACCAGCCAAAAAGGCGGAAGCCATATTTCTTCAGCACCCCGATGAACAGGCGGATAGCAAGGATGGCCACCACAAATGCCACGATGTTGCCAACAATAAATGCAATGGTGTTTTCCCTGGATTGGAGGATCAGCTCGTAACCTTTTTGGCTCGCACCCTCGGGGCCAAATTTTTTCAGGAACAGTGAGTGTGCCGTTGCTGCAAACATAGTGGGAACCGCAAGGAAAAAAGAAAACTCGGCAGCCAGTGTGCGGGTAAACTTCTGCTGCATGCCCCCGATGATGGTTGCTGCGCTGCGGCTGACGCCCGGCATCATGGCAATGCATTGCCAGAGGCCAACCACGAATGCCTGGCCGTATCCGATTTTGTCATCGGTGTCGATGGTCGGGTTCTTGAAATAGTTATCGATGAACAGCAGTACCACACCGCCAACCAGTAAGGTAATGGCCACCATCAGCGGACTTTCAAGCAGCTCATCAATTTTATCGGAAAAAAGATAACCCAGCACCAGCGCAGGGATAACGCCGATAACGAGTTTCAGGTAAAATTGCCAGCGGGTAAAATCGAAGAATTTTTTCCAGTAAAGGACCACTACTGCCAGGATAGCACCGAACTGTACAGCAACTTCAAATAGTTTGGTAAATTCTTCCTTGTGTATGCCAAGCAACGAGCTGGCGATGATCATATGTCCCGTCGAGGACACAGGTAGGAACTCGGTCAGTCCTTCAACGATCGCAACGATGATAGCTTCGAAGATGTCCAAGAATTATCAGGCTTTTGGTTTTTTGAAAATCGCATAGATCTCGATCACCAGACCCGCAAGAATCAGGATCGGCGCTACCGTGATCCGCGAAAAGCTATACACTTCACCCTTGTTGAATACGTTCGGGTCTTCGCTCTTTCCACCTGCCATGACGAACATGCCGATTGCGATGACCACGACGCCAATGAGCATCCAGGTATAGTTACTTTTTGAGAAGATCGAAGGAGTGAGTTTTTCGTCAGCCATTTTAAACGGTTTGGGCCTGCAAGATAGGGAAAATGGAGGTCGCCACCCGGCTATTCCGGTTTGATAATACCTTAATAAAGGTCGTCCAGTTTCATCCTCAGGTATTTAAGCACGCTGCGGTGGGTACTCAGCAGCGTAATAAAGATTCCCAGTACAATCAGCCCGGCAAACAGGAGCACAAGTGTCTGGTTATCATGTATCACTTTCATTTCAGGCAAAATTCGTTCTGCCCCGATGATTACCAGGATGACCGCGGCAATGGCAATGATGCCGCTGATTGCCCCGTTCACAATGGCCCGCACATTCATAGGGCGTGCAATGAACCAGCGGGTAGCACCTACCATCTGCATGGTTTTGATCAGGAACCGGTTGCTGAACATGGCGAGGCGGATCGTATTGTCGATCAGGAAAATAACCACCAGGGAAAGGATGATCGCGATTACCAGCAGCACAATACTGATCTGGCGCACGTTCTTGTTCAGGTCATCGATCAGTGCCTTGGGGTACTGTACTTCAGTGATATAAGTCTGCGCTTCGAGGTCCGTTTTGATTTTGGCAAGGGAGTCGGAGTTCATATACACCTCATTTACCTTGAAGTTGATGCTGTTGGGCAGCGGGTTGGCGCTCAGCACGGAGGTAGGATCTTCGTTACCATCGCCAATCAGGATTTTCATGGCCTGGTCCTTATCCACGTACGTGATGGTACGGATATAGGGCTGGCCGGATACATATGAATATAAAGCCGCGCTGTCTTTCGGATTGAGATCACCCCTTAAAAAGGCCCGCACTTCCACACTTTCCTTCAGCACATACCCGATTTTGTTGGCATTGATCACCAGCCAGCCGATGATTCCCAGTACAAAGAGAACCAGCGTAACACCTACGATCGACATAAAATATGATGGTTTCCCCCTTTTGATGGAGGCTTTACCCGATTTCGCCATAAGACTGAATTTAGAATGTAAGGGTTAAGGCAAAAATAGCAGTTTCAACCTGTAATCTGTATTTTTGCAACCCCTTTTAAACGGTGGTAATGTGTTGATATTGCCAGCCCTGTAAAAGTTTTTTGTTAAAAGACCTGCCTGCCGCAACAGGCCATGGCGGGTCGAAATCAACCAGATCATCATGAGCGATATTTCTTCGGTTACAGATTCTGCGGAACAAAATGAATACCGGTTCCGCGAAATCGAACCAAAATGGCATAGTGTATGGAAAGACTCAAAATCTTACCAGGTCAGTAATACAAGCGACAAGCCTAAGTATTATGTGCTGGATATGTTTCCTTATCCCAGCGGGGCCGGACTGCATGTAGGCCACCCACTGGGTTATATAGCCTCGGACATCTACAGCCGGTACAAACGGCTGAAAGGTTTTAATGTACTGCACCCGATGGGCTTCGATAGTTTCGGACTGCCGGCGGAACAATATGCACTGGATACGGGGAAGCATCCTGCCGACACCACTACCACCAATATCGCCACATTTAAAAAACAGCTGGATAATATCGGGTTTTCGTACGACTGGTCACGCGAAATCCGGACCAGCGATCCCTCGTACTACAAATGGACACAATGGATCTTCCTTGAATTATTTGGGTCTTATTTTAACCGTACCACGCGCAAGGCGGAAAAAATAGAAACACTCGTTTCCGTATTTGAAAAAGAAGGCAACATTTCGCATCCTTGCCCGGGTGATGACACCCTTCATTTCACCGCCGATGAATGGGAAAATTTTGACAAGGGCCGCCGGGAAGATGTGCTGATGAACTACCGCCTTTCCTTTTGCGGATATGGTGAAGTAAACTGGTGTGAGGCACTGGGCACCGTGCTGGCCAACGACGAAGTAGTAAACGGGGTCAGTGAACGGGGTGGGTTTCCCGTTGTAAAAAAGAAACTCCGCCAGTGGTACCTGCGGATTACCGAGTATGCGGATCGTTTGCTGGAGGGCCTTTCTACCGTGGACTTCAGCGATGCCATGAAGGAAATGCAGACCAACTGGATCGGTAAATCCAGTGGGGCAGAAATCGTTTTCCAGCTGGACAACAACCCCGATATCCGCGAAGGCCTTAGGGTGTATACCACACGGCCCGATACCATCTTCGGGGTCGATTTCCTGGTGATCGCTCCCGAACATGCATTGGTTGACCTTATCAAAACCGACAGCCAGCGCGAAGCTGTCGATGAATACATCCGCTATGTAAAAAGCCGGAGCGAACGTGAACGCATGGCCGAGAAAAAAATCAGCGGCGTGTTTACCGGGGCTTATGCACTGAATCCATTTGACGGTAAAAAAATACCGGTCTGGATTTCTGAGTATGTACTCGCCGGTTATGGCACCGGTGCCATCATGGCCGTGCCTTGTGGCGACGAACGCGACCTGCGTTTTGCGAAACATTTTAATATCCCGGTCACCAATATTATCGGTGACTACTTCAATGGCGAAGAAGCAAACCCCACCAAAGAAGCAACGCTGCAGCACTCTGGTTTCCTGGATGGACTGATCATGAAAGATGCCATCGATGTGGCAGTGAATGCAATCGAGGAAAAAGGGTTTGGCGTTCGCCGGACCAACTATAAAATGCGCGATGCTGCTTTCAGCCGTCAACGCTATTGGGGTGAACCATTCCCCATTCAATGGATTGATGGCGTCGCTGTGCCACTGGATACAACCGGATTGCCATTGGAGCTCCCGGTAGTGGATTCTTATAAACCCGGACCCGATGCGCAGGGACCGCTGGCGAATATCCCGGAATGGGTCAGCCAGCGGCTGGAAACCAATACCATGCCCGGTTACGCCGGCAGCAGCTGGTATTTCCTGCGGTATATGGATCCCGCAAATGGTGCACAATTCTGTGATCGCAGCGTATCCGATTACTGGAACCAGGTCGATGTCTATATCGGGGGTACCGAACATGCCGTGGGTCATTTGCTGTATAGCCGCATGTGGACCAAGATCCTGTTCGATCTCGGATATATCGGATTCGATGAGCCGTTTAAAAAACTGGTGAACCAGGGAATGATCCAGGGCAGCAGCCGGTTTATTTACCGGTTGAAAGGAACCAATACCTATGTGTCGGCAGGATTGAAAGAGGGTTATGAGACTGACCAGGTACATGTGGATGTAAACCTTGTGGATGGCGTTGAACTCGACCTCGCCGCGTTTACAAACTGGCGACCGGAGTACGCAGATGCAGAGTTTATCCTGGAGGACGGCAAGTACATCTGCGGCATAGAAGTGGAGAAGATGTCGAAGAGTAAGTTCAATACCGTAAACCCCGATGACCTCGTTGCCAGGTACGGCGCCGATACTTTCCGTATGTACGAGATGTTCCTTGGTCCGGTGGAAATGAGTAAACCCTGGGATACAAAAGGGATCGAAGGGGTGCACCGGTTCCTGAAAAAATTCTGGCGCCTGTTTTATGATGAGCTGAAGGGTCAGGTATGGACCAATGAAAAAGCAACGGAAGCCGAACTGAAAATTTTACACCAGACCATCCGCCGCATCGAAAATGATACCGAACGATTCAGCTTTAATACAGCTGTGAGTGGTTTTATGATTGCGGTGAATGAGCTGGGCGAGCTGGGCTGCACCAAGAAAGAAGCGCTGGAAAAGCTGCTGGTACTCCTCGTTCCTTATGCTCCGCATATTGCGGAAGAGCTGTGGCACCGTATCGGCAATCCGGGTTCTATACTGGATGCGAGCTACCCGGTCTTTGATGCATCGAAGGTGGTAGAGAGTTCGAAAGAATATCCTGTATCGGTCAATGGTAAGCTGCGCACCACGATGGTGGTATCGCTCGATGCCACCGAAGACACGGTGCATGAACTGGTACTCGGTAATGAGGTGGTACAGAAATGGCTCGATGGCAAGACGCCAAAAAAGATTGTGTTTGTAAAAAACAAGATGATCAACGTGGTGGTGTAACGTATCAACGTGGTGATGTAACATATGAGGATGGCGGTGTAACATATCAGGATGGTGGTGTAACATTTCAACGATCCCCGATACGATGCACTCCGCTGCAAACCGCAATCACTGTCAAAAAAATAATGTCCAGATGAAACGATTATTTCTTCCTGCGGCTAAGCATTCAGTGCAGATGGCGCTGTTTATTACATTGACAACCATATTTACCTCCGTACATGCACAGGAATTAAAAGTGATGTCGTTTAATATCCGGTTAAATGTAACATCTGACAGTATCAATGCCTGGCCAAATCGCGTTGACCTCGTTACCTCGCAGGTAAGCTATCACCAGGTGCACCTGCTTGGTGTGCAGGAAGCAACTCCCGGGCAGATGGATGACCTGCGGGCGAAGCTGACCGGTTACCGTTCTATTGGTGGTGGTCGTGATAACGGGACCGATAAGGGGGAAGCATCAGCATTGTTTTATGATACCAGCAGGCTGCTGTCGCTGGCGAATGGTATGTTCTGGTTGTCCAAAACCCCCGATGTTCCCGGAAGCCTGGGCTGGGATGCACAGATCACCCGGATGGTGACCTGGAGTAAATTCCGCGACAGGAAAACCCGTAAAATTTTCTTCGCATTCAATACCCATTTTGACCATATAGGTAAGGAGGCGAGAAGGGAAAGTGCGAAGATGGTCCTTGCGGCAGTGAAAAGGATTGCGGGCAGCACGCCGTCTGTAATAACGGGCGACTTCAACGCCGTTCCCACCGACGAGCCGATCCGTGTGATCATGGATAAAAATGATCCGCTTCACCTGGTCGATAGCAAAGACGTTTCACTCACTCCGCACTATGGTCCCACCGGCACTTTTAATGGTTTCCAATCAAAGGAACGCGATGATTTCCCCATAGATTACATCTTCATCAAAGGCGCGTGGAAAGTGAAGTCCCACGCCACTCTATCGCAGACCTGGCACGGCCGTTTTGCGTCCGACCACTTCGCCGTGCTGGCATCGCTGCAGCTCTGACCTATCTGAGGTATACGGCTGAAAAAAAATAAAAGTAAAGGAAAAAATAAATAACTTCCATTTACCAATACCTAGCGGACTGCCTTCACCAAAAACTCCACAAATATTGCTTATGAGAAAGATTTACCTGACACTTCTTTCGGGTTTCGTGTTTTTGTTATTGTGCCTCCAGTCGTCCGCCCAGGTAAGTCTCTATGGATTTACGGCATCTTCCGGCCTGTATGCGCCATTGATTGGCGGGGTAGCCACCAACATCACTTCCGATGACGGGGTGCAGGAAGTTCCCATCGGTTTCAGCTTCAATTTCGGCGGTGTGGCCTACAGCTATGCGGTAATCAGTGCCAACGGGGCATTCAAACTGGGCCAGTCTCCCGGTACTGCATTCGCATCCGGCTGGACCAACCTCCTGTCCAATACATCACTTAACCCGGTTGTTGCTCCCTTGTGGGATGATAATAATGCAACCGGTGCAACGATCAGTTACCTCACCGAAGGGGCATCCCCTTCGCGCACCTTTACGGTTGAATGGAAAAACCTGCACCTTGGTGGTGGCGGCAGCGCCACTTCACCTACCGGCACGTTCAAGGCAACCATTACAGAAGGTACCAATACCATTGTTTTTTCTTACGGAACCATTGCTGCGCTGACTGCCTCTACCTATAGTATAGGTGCGGTTGACCTCAGCAGTTTTATCAGTATCACACCTGGTGCACCAGCAACCTCATCGACCAATACCGCTGCAAATGGCCTGAATTCGGCTACCAACCTGCCTTCGGGTACGGTGTTCACACTGGCTTTGCCGGCCTGTGATGCAGGTTCACTGGTTGGTGGAACTACCGTTTCCTCCCTTGCCACTGCCTGCGCCGGTGCCAATATGACCCTGTCTGTAAATGGAGGTACCGGTGTGTCAACGGGACTTACCTATGAATGGCAGACATCCCCCGACGGAACAACCTGGACAGCCGTTGGTACAGACCCCACGTTCAATACAGTGCAGACTGTTGCAACTTACTACCGCCGCAAACTGACCTGCGGTGCAACGACGGTTTATTCAACGTCATTGCTGGTGGGGCAGAATCCGGCCATTGATTGTTACTGCGATCTTAACCTCACCGATACACCGAGCGACGAGGATATCATTACCAACTTCAAAATCACCAATGCAGCGGGCGCAACATTCAGCCAGGCTTCAACCAACGACGCTTCCAACTATACGCGTTACAACAACACCCCGTTTGATATTGCCCGGCAAACAACGGTAACGATTGATATTACCACCGGACCCGACTTTGTTTATGGCCAGCATACCGCTGCCTGGGTCGACTTCAACCGAAACAATATTTTTGAAGCGTCGGAAAACGTTGCACTCTCGGCCGATCCGGCCGATGGCGAAACCGTAGTAACTTATACATTCAATGTTCCTGCATCTGCTGTTCTTGGAAATACCAGGATCCGCATACGTGGCGGGTCGGACGATGGTTTTGAATACACTGCCGATGCAGCCTGCGATACGTACGACTACGGTGAAACAGAAGACTATATCCTGAACATCATTGCGGCACCGGCCTGTATCACGCCCGTTGGTGCAGTATTTTCGGCAGTTGAACAAACCACTGCCACCCTCAGCTGGAGTGCCACTACGCCAACTCCGGGTGTTGGATACGAATATGAGATCAGGACCACCGGCGCTGCGGGAAGCGGCGCAACAGGTCTAACAGTTGCGGGTGCATCAGCAACGCCAACGGCCAATGTGACCGGGCTGCTTCCTGGTACACTTTATTCCGTTTACCTGAGGTCTGTTTGTGTAACCGGTTCACTGTACAGCAACTGGAGCCCGGCCTTTACCTTCAAGACCCCCTGTAATGCGATCACCGCGTTCCCATTCAATGAAACTTTTGAGAACAACAGCCCGACCCGCATTTGCTGGAACCTGGACGACTACACGTTCGGTACCACCAACTGGACATTTGCTTCCGGATCGCATCCGCTGTTTGGCAACAGTGCACACAGTGGTGCATTGAATGCCCAGTTCTTCAAGAACTCGTATGATGGCTTCAGTACAAGGATGGTGTCACCAGCCATGGACCTGACATCGCTGACAAACGGGGCACGACTGACTTTCTGGTACACCCTCCCTGAATGGTTGTTCTTCTTCGCCGACCAGGATGAATTAAGGGTGTATTATAAAACATCGAAGACGGGTAACTGGACTATTATTCCGGGTGCAACCTTTGTTACCAACCAGCCTGAATGGGTGAAGGTGGAACTTGAACTGCCGGACCCAAGTGCCGAATACTACATTGCGTTTGAAGGAACTGCATTGTATGGTTATGGTGTGGGTGTCGATGATGTGAAGGTGGATGAACTTCCACTCATCGATGTGGGTGTATCAGGTCTCACCAGGCCACTTCCGGTTTGTCCCGTTGGCCCGCAGACCTTCGGTGTGAACGTGACCAATTATAATATTATACCGGTTGATTTCAGTCAGCAGCCCATCACCGTTACTGCTATCATTACAGGTACGGGTAACGGCACGCTGACCCGCACCATCAATACCGGCACGCTGGGAGCCGGCGAAGTACTGGCGGTAACCATGCCTCCGTTCCCGTTTGTGGCAGGAAGCTACAGCCTGCAGGTAAGCACCGCTTCGGCTAATGACCTGAACACGTCGAACAATACATTCAGTACATCATTTATAGTAAACCCGACGCCTGCTTCACCAACTATTACCCAGAGCGCACCGGTTATCTGCGCGGGAGCAAGCCAGCAGCTGACCGCAAACGGCGCGGGCAATGCAATTACGTGGACACCGGTTACCGGATTGTATACCGACGCAGCAACAGTATATCCGTATTACGCGTCTGTGGTGAGCAGTACAGTGTATGCAAAACCAGCTGGAACTACCACCTATTCTGCGATCGCTACTTCATCGTTCGGTTGTCCGTCGGCCGCAACCCCGGTTGTGGTAACAGTGAATGCACTGCCTGCTGTTACGGCAGGTGCATTACCGGCAACGGTCTGCATCAGTGATGAAAGTATCGCACTTACCGGATCACCGGCAGGTGGCTTCTGGTCCGGGGTTGGGGTATCCGGCAACAACTTTATCCCGGCCAACACGGGTATCGGGTCGTATGCACTCACGTATACCTATACCAGTCCGCTGGGTTGTGTGAACAGGGCTACTACCACTGCCGTAGTGGTGGATTGCCCGGAACGAAGGGTACTGCTGAGGGACAATGCCATTGTTCTCTATCCAAACCCGAACAATGGGCAGTTCAGCGTTAAGATGAACAGCACACTGTACAATAAGCTCGGCATGAAAGTGTACACCGCTTCGGGCCTGGTTGCCCGCACGCAGGAGTTCAGCGGGCTGGCTTATGGTCGTGTAATCCCGGTTGACCTCACTTCGCTGCCAGCGGGCACTTACCTGGTCCATTTCTATTACGACGGAGGTACCAACTATTCTGACAAAACGGTTACGGTAGTAATCGGGCGATAGGCTGGAAGCAGGACACCGGCTTCCCGCGGGCAAAGCAGGAAGGAACCGGTCTCCGGCTCAAAGCAAAATGGAAACGAACTATTCAAGGCACCCATCGATGGGTGCCTTTTTTTTGCGAAAATTTTATCGCCGTGCACTAATTTTAATGCGTGACGAACCCATACCTGAAAGTATTACTGCAATACCAGCCCAAAGCCCATCCGGTAGTTCCGTTCAATCCGTCGACAGATAAACTGGTCCGTTTTGATTTTACCGGATCCAATACCACACTGACCAGCGCCATGGTGGAAGACACTATGCTGTTCAGTGAATACGTGGTACAACAGCTGCAACAATCCGGTGCACGTTATGGCATCGGGGGATATGGCGAACACCGGACAATTTATTCACGCAGTCATCTTTTTGATGCGGAAACGGGAACTGAGCCCAGAAGGCTGCATCTTGGAACTGATATCTGGGGTCCGGCGGGAACGGCCGTCACTGCACCGTTTGCGGGTACCGTCCACAGTTTTGCCGACAATCACCAGCGGGGCGACTATGGGGCCACCATCATTCTCGCGCATGAACTCGATGGAATTTCTATTTACACATTGTATGGGCACCTCAGCCTGAAATCGATTGAGGGTCTGGAAGAAGGGCAGTCAGTCCGCCAGGGGCAGGTGTTCGCCTGGTTTGGCCGGCCGGAAGAAAACGGGCAGTGGCCACCGCATCTTCATTTCCAGCTGGTCATTGACCTCGATGGAAGGAAGGGTGATTATCCGGGCGTTTGCCGGTATTCGGAAAAGGAAAACTGGATGAAAAATTCACCCGAGCCTGACCTGGTGCTGCAGATGAACCGGTTTATTTCAGCTTAACTTTGCCACGCTGATGAATGATCAAAAATAACACATGAAGTATTTGCTGATGTTCGTAACCCTGCTGGTAGGTGCATTGATGCCATTGCAGGCTATTCTCAATTCAAAACTCGGAAAACAGATCGGCGGACCATTGATGGGTTCGATGATCAGTTTTGTGGTCGGATTAACCTTCCTGTTGTTCCTGAACCTGGCCAGCAACTACCAGGCAGTCGGGCAGTTGCGCCATAGTACCGCCACACCGTGGTGGGTATGGACCGGTGGGGTGCTGGGCGCCATCTTTGTGGGATATATTACGTGGGTCAACCAGAAACAGGGCATCGCACTCACCTTTTCCCTTGTGGTCAGCGGGCAACTGCTGATCTCCCTTTTTATCGATCATTATGGATTGTTTGGTTCAGCAGTAAGAACGATAACTTTGGAAAAAATCCTGGGCGTTGCCCTGATCATTGGCGGCATGCTGCTGATCAAGAAATAATATATGGCAAATCCGAATCTCAATAAAGACAAAACGTCCCTGGCACAGGTCGATAAGGAATTTGAAAATAATATCCGGCCGGCGCAGATCAGTGAATTTGCCGGACAGCCGCAGCTGATCGAGAACCTGCAGATCTTTATCCGCGCAGCAAAAATCCGTGGCGAAGCGCTCGATCACGTGTTGTTCCATGGCCCTCCCGGGCTGGGAAAAACCACCCTGTCAAGGATTGTGGCGAATGAACTTGGCGTTAATATCCGGGAAACATCGGGACCTGTGATTGAAAAGCCGGCCGACCTGGCCGGTTTGCTCACCGGTCTTGAACCCAACGATGTCCTGTTTATCGATGAGATCCATCGTCTCAGTACCGTGGTGGAAGAATACCTGTATGCCGCCATGGAAGACTATAAGATCGATATCATGATCGACTCCGGTCCGAATGCCCGCAGCATCCAGCTTTCATTGAATCCGTTTACACTTATCGGGGCTACTACCCGCACCGGGTTGCTGACTGCCCCGCTGCTTTCCCGTTTTGCCATCAAATCGCGCCTGGAGTATTATACATCTGAGGTACTCAACAGTATCATTGCCCGTGCGGCCGGCATTCTGGGAACGTCCATCACAAAGGAAGCAGTAGCCGAGATTGGCCGGCGCAGCCGCGGTACACCGCGCATCGCAAATGGTCTGCTCCGTCGGGTGCGCGATTTTGCCCAGGTGCTCAATGACGGTGAAATAGATTTCGGTATTACCCAGCATGCGTTGAAGGCGCTGAATGTGGATGAACACGGACTGGATGATATGGATAACAGGATCCTGAATACAATCATCGAAAAGTTCAA
>SDZZ01000499.1 GCA_004173255.1 Chitinophagaceae bacterium
CCGCTGCCTGTAGCCAATACACCGTTACCATATTCGCTATGCGACTTTGACGAAGGCCCTGAAGACCCGGGAGTAGAAAGAGAGAGATTTGACCTTACCACCAGGATCCCTGAAATAACAGGTGGGGCAAATGGAGTGAATGTAACCTTCCATACCGATTTTAATGAAGCACAGCTTGGAAACAACGCAATAACAACACCAACAGACTACACCAACCTTACAACGGTACAAACGCTGTTTGTAAGAGTGACCGATGAGGCTACAGGATGCTACAGAGTGGTATTGCTTGACATCAGGGTAGAGCCGCTGCCAATATTAGTGGTTCCTGACTCAGGAGACCTTACCGTATGCGACCCTGACGGGGATGGCTTTGGAGTAATTGACCTTGACGCCCTTGTAGCAGATATGGTAAACAATGGGGTAGGGCTTACAGTAAGTTTCTTTGAAACAGCAGAAAATGCGGAAAATAACGTAGACCCGATACCAAATACTTCAGCATTCCCAACAGTAGTGGGAGTGGCACAAACCATCTATGTACGAGTAGAGAATACCGCTACAGGATGTGTAACCACCGCTATACCGTTAAACCTTGTAGTAGTGCCATCACCACAAATGCCGGAGCTTGAGGCAATCACCTTATGCGATGAAGACAACCAGAACCAAAATGGAGTAACAGTAGTAGACCTGACCCAGCAAAACGCAGTGATCTATGCAGCACCGGGTATAGGGGCAAACTATGTTATCCATTACTTTACAAGTGAGGCCAATGCTCAGAACGGAGCACCAAGGATTACCAACCCGACTACCTACAGCGGAACGAACCAGCAGGTAATATGGGTAAGGGCAGAAGACCCTGCGAGCGAATGCTTCGGGATCACGAGCTTCATCCTTGAGATAGGCACACCGCACCAGCTGATACAGCCGGCACAATACAGCGTATGTAATGAGGTAGAATCAAGTGATGATAACCAGACTGTGTTCGACCTTACCACCAGGGACAATGAGATCCTGGGGCCATTTGGCGTAGGCCAGGGCTACACGGTAGAATACTTTGAGAGCCAGGCAGACATGGATAATAACAATCCAATAACAAACCCTGCAACCTATACCAATCCTCCAACCCAGAATCCTAAGACACTATTTGTAAGGGTGACGACGCAAGAGGGCTGCAGGAGCTACACGACACTCACTGTAAAAGTGATGCCGCTGCCAACGCCAAACCTGAACCCTACACCGCTGGAGCTTTGTGATGACAACAACTCGCCGGATGGTATAGAAGAATTTGACCTGACAGCAGCAGATGCGCAAATACGCAACAATAACAATACATGGGTACTTACCTACCATGAAACAATGGAAGATGCCGAAGCAGGCACCAACGCCATAGCGGTAGCAACAGCTTACCCAAGCGGTAACGGATTTGTATACGTAAGGGTAGAGACGCGCTCGGGCAACCCTGCAGATGCGATATGCCATAGGGTAGTGACGCTGGAACTGATCGTAAACCCGCTGCCGGTATTAGGCACAGCAGGAGTGATCGCACCATTTGCTTTCTGTGAGCAGAACACAGATGGCTTTAACCAGTTCCTGTTAACCGACCATATCGATGAGATACTGGTAGGGCTAAACCCGGCCGATTACACGGTAAGGTTCTACCTTGACCAGACAAACATGAATGCCGGCATCGCACTGCCAAACCAGTACACCAACCAGACCGCCTTTGATCAGACAATATTGGTAAGGGTAGAGAACAATGAGACAGGCTGCAGAAGCACAGGCAACGTAAGGCTGCTTGTAGAGGAAGGCGCCATAGCCAACCCTGTAACAGCAACCGAACTGAGCACCTGCGATACAGAGGGCGACAATGACGGTATTGCTACCTTCGACCTTACCCCTGCCGGAGCAGAAGCACTTGGAACGCAGAGCGCGACAGACTACAGCGTGGCTTACTATACCAGTGAAGCAGAGGCGCAGGCAGGCATCAATGCCATAGCCGACCCAACAGCTTACACCAACACTGCAAGCCCTGATGTATTTACCATCTGGATAAGGGTGACCAATACCACCACGGTAAGCGGCTGTTTTGATATTACAAGCTTCACGACACTGGTAGAGCAGAAACCCGAGCCAGTGATAAGTACAGTAGAACCGGGCAACACGATATGTGTTGATGCGGCCGGAAACTTCATCAGCGGCAGGGAACTGACCACCAATATTAATGAGGCGGGCTATACTTACCAATGGTACATAAACGGCACTGCGATAAACGGAGCAACGGCAGCTAACTACCTGGCAAGACAGGAAGGTAACTACACAGTGGAGGTAACCAGCCCTGCACCGTTAAGCTGTGAGTCGGACATGTCTCCTGTATTCGAAGTAATCAAATCAGGGCCTGCAACACAGATTGGCAACGGCTACACGGTAAGCAACTACTTTAGCGACAACCAGGTTGTTACGATAAGAGTAGAAGGCTTTGGAATATATGAGTTCAAGATGGACAACGGCCCATGGCAGACAAGCAACGTCTTTACCAACGTAACCCCGGGATCGCATGAAGTACAGGTACGCGATACCCAGGCGGAAGGCGAAGGCTGTGGTACGATAACCGTTGGCGGTGTAAGCATAGTAGACTACCCTAAATTCTTCACGCCAAACGGCGATGGCTTCCATGACACATGGAAAATAATTGGCCTTGGCGACCAGGCAGCTACCAGCAATGTGTATATCTTTGACAGATACGGCAAGCTGATCAAGCAGATAAGCACCGGTGGTGAAGGATGGGACGGAACCTTTAACGGAACCCCGATGCCGGCCACAGATTACTGGTTTACCATCAGCTATGAGGAAGACGGTATCCAGAAAGAATTCAAGGCTCACTTTGCTTTAAAACGATAACATATACCAATTATAAAATGCTGCCAAACACTGGCAGCATTTTTATAATATTATTAGCATTTAGTTACCAACCTAACGCAAAAATTTATATATTTGACCGCTATGTATAGATTCCGCAAGGAAGCTGTATCACCAGCGAACTCAAACGACTTGATAAG
>SDZZ01000500.1 GCA_004173255.1 Chitinophagaceae bacterium
ACAAGCATTTCACGATATACACTCACCACCAATACCTCGCTGAAGTCATCGGGTGGCGGCCCGCTCACCACCAGCACGATTATCAACCTGCTTACACAGATTGATTCCACCCGTAAGTTTCCGTTACTCACAGATGAGCAGCTCCTGGATAAAGTACAGGAACAGACCTTTAAATATTTCTGGGACTTTGCCCACCCGGTATCGGGTCTTGCCCGCGAGCGTTCGAATGGTGACAATAACACCGTGGCCACAGGAGGTTCCGGATTCGGGATCCTGGCCATTGTAACAGGCATCAGCCGGCAATTTATCACCCGCGCAGAAGGTCTGGCACGGATGCAGAAGATCGTCGATTTCCTGAAGAACAAGGCAGTAAAAGTTAAGGGCGCATTTCCCCACTGGATCAACGGGGAAACCGGTGCCATCCTGCCTTTCAGCGCAAATGACAACGGGGCCGACCTGGTGGAAACATCGTACCTGATGCAGGGACTGCTGACCGCACGCCAGTATTTCAACGGCGGGGATGCAGCCGAAACAACCCTGAGGGCTGATATAAATGTATTGTGGAACGGGGTTGAATGGGACTGGTTCCGCAAGAACGGCGAGAACGTTTTATACTGGCACTACCGTACCAATGCCGGATCGGAATGGATCATGAACATGCCCGTAAAGGGATGGAACGAATGCCTGATCACGTATGTACTTGCTGCTTCCTCGCCCACGCATTCCATCCCGAAAACAGTGTATGATAACGGATGGGCTTCCAATGGTTCCATGAAAAACGGGGCAACCTATTATGGTTACCAGTTGCCACTGGGTCCCGCCGTGGGAGGACCGCTGTTCCTCGCGCACTACTCGTTCCTTGGCATCAACCCGTTTGGACTCAGTGATGTGTATGCTGATTATGAAACCCAGCTAAAAAACCATACGCTGATCAACTATAACTATTGCAGGACTAATCCGGCCGGCCATTATGGATACAGCGATTCGGTGTGGGGACTTACTGCCAGTGATATCAGTAACGGATATACAGCCAGTTCCCCTACAAATGACCAGGGATATATTGCACCAACGGCTGCGCTGTCCTCGTTCCCGTACACACCAGCCGAGTCAATGGCAGCGTTGAAATTCTTCTATTATGTACTGGGTGACAAACTATGGAAAGACTATGGATTTGTGGATGCGTTTTCGCTGAAAGACCCATGGTTTGCCAGCTCACACCTGGCTATTGACCAGGGGCCCATCATCGCCATGATCGAGAATTACCGGAGCGGTTTATTGTGGAACCTTTTTGCCAGCTGCCCCGAGGTGAAGTCGGGCATGACCGGTCTCGGTTTTACTGCACCGTATCTTTAATGCCACGGCACCCGAAAGATCCCTGGTTGGCTTTAACATGAAAACAACACGTACCCGATGAGCTATTGCTGATATTACCAACTACTGATAATCACTGACGATATGCTTAGAACCCTTTTTATTTTTTTAATCGTGACCTGCCCGGTGGCAGCGGTGCAAGCGCAAAAAAAACCGGTTGTAAAACCAGCGGGCAGCTTCAACGCGAAAGACCGTCCTAAAAATCTTTCTGATTCAGCCCTTCTGGACCTGGTTCAGAAACAAACCTTCCGGTATTTCTGGGATTTTGCCCATCCTGTTTCCGGCATGGCAAGGGAACGCAGTAACGTGATCCACTATGGTCCGGAAACCGTTACTACCGGTGGTACCGGTTTTGGTATCATGTCGGTGATCGTCGCAACCGAACGTAAATGGATTGGTCGCGATACGGCTGCAAAATTTATGCTGAAGCTGGTTAAGTTCCTGCTGGCATCCCCATCGTATCATGGGGCATTTCCTCACTGGATGAATGGTGCTACCGGTGCAACTATTCCGTTCAGCCGCAAGGACGATGGGGCCGACCTCGTTGAAACGTCCTACCTGATGCAGGGGCTGCTTTGTGCAAGACAATATTTCAATGCCGATAATGATACCGAGCGTGGTATCCGCGCACGGATCAACTGGATCTGGGACGGCATCGAGTGGGACTGGTTTACACGCGACGGGCAGGAGGTGTTGTACTGGCACTGGAGCCCGAACAACGGATGGGCCATGAATTTCCCCGTGCGTGGATTCAATGAATGCCTGATCATGTATGTGCTGGCTGCTTCAGGTGAAAAATTTCCGGTGAGCCCCGCCGTGTATCATCGTGGCTGGGCGGTCAGTAATTTTTTCAAAAACGGGAAGGAGTTTTATGGCATCAGGCTTCCGCTGGGATTTGATTACGGCGGGCCGCTGTTCTTTTCCCAATATTCATTCCTGGGCCTCGACCCCCGTGGACTGACAGACCGGTACGCTGATTACTGGGAACAGAACCGCAACCATACGCTGATCAACCGTGCCTATGTGATTGACAATCCAAAAAAATTCAAGGGGTACGGTGCCGACAGCTGGGGCCTGACCGCAAGTGACACCTACAACGGATACAACGCCCACTCGCCAACGGAAGACAATGGTACCATTACACCAACCGCCGCACTGAGTGCCTTCCCCTATACACCCGAATATTCGATGCAGGCACTGAAACATTTTTACAATGACCTGGGCGATAAAACCTGGGGTGAGTATGGATTTGTGGATGCGTTCAATGAAACGCAGGACTGGTACGCCCCATCGTTCCTGGCCATTGACCAAGGGCCAATCATTGTTATGATTGAAAACTACCGGACAGGTTTGTTATGGAACCTGTTCATGGGCTGTCCTGAAATAAAAAAAGGTCTTGCAAAACTGGATTTTAAAAGTCCGCAGCTGTCCAGATAATGAAATCCCTCCGCCTCATACCCGTCTTGTTCCTTTTCCTCGGTGCCCGCGCACAGGAACCACTCTACAATGTGGTGTTCTTTGTGAACAGCCCCGTCACCGGTGATTACTTCTTCTCCTCATCGGGTGATAGCGGTAATTCGTGGGTATTCTCAAACGGACAAAAACTGCCGGCATCAACCGAATTTTTCCATACGCCGGGCAATGCACTGAAGCTGGAATATATTGATGGTAAAACGGGAAGG
>SDZZ01000082.1 GCA_004173255.1 Chitinophagaceae bacterium
GCATTTACCTTGAATGTAAACTTCCCTTTCAGCTCACCATTACCCAGCAGTTTGATCAGGTCGGTCTGGCCGATGAGACCATTCACGTACAGGGTTTCCGGGGTGAATTCGGTAATACCGTATTTTTCTGCCAGCTGGTCAACCTGTCCTACGTTGAGTACCTTGTACTCTACGCGGTTAATGTTGTTGAATCCGCGCTTTGGAACACGGCGCTGGATAGGCATCTGTCCACCTTCGTGGGCCATCTTGCTTTTGTAACCCGCGCGGCTTTGTCCACCCTTGGTACCTTTTCCGGCTGTTCCACCGTGTCCGGAACCATCACCACGTCCAATCCTTTTGTCTTTGTGAGTCGCGCCTTTTGCAGGTCTTAATTCGTGCAGTTTCATAATGCTTTTATTTTTGACTTAACGCTCCGAAAGCATCGGAGCTCGCTATTGATTAAATACTATACTTCTTCTACTTTCAGCAGGTGTGATACCTTACGGATCATTCCAAGGATCTGGGGAGTACCCTCTACCTCTTTGGAAGAATTCGTTTTATTCAAACCCAGTGCCTGGACGGTGAGTTTCTGACGCTCTGAACGGTCGATCGGGCTTTTTACTAAAGTGATTTTGATCTTTTTCATGTTATAAACTTTAACGTCAAACAAACTTATCCGTTGAATACTTTCTTCAGCCCGATGGTGCGGGTTTTTGCAACCTGGATCGGCTCACGCAGCATCGCCAGGGCGAGGAAGGTAGCTTTAACCACGTTGTGCGGGTTCGCTGATCCGAGTGATTTGGCCAGTACGTCCGTAACACCTGCGCTCTCAAGAACCGCACGCATGGAACCTCCTGCGATTACACCGGTACCATGGGCAGCTGGTTTGATCAGGACTTTCGCAGCGCCGTCTTTTGCAAGCTGGTCGTGCGGGATAGTACCTTTCATTACAGGTACCTTGATCAGGTTCTTCTTGGCATCTTCGATACCTTTGGTGATCGCTTCCTGCACTTCTTTTGCCTTGCCGAGACCATGACCAACAACGCCAGCTTCGTTACCAACTACCACGAGGGCAGAGAAACTGAAGGCGCGTCCGCCCTTGGTAGTTTTCACTACACGGTTAATAGCAACCACTTTATCTTTCAGTTCGAGGTCACCGGCCTTAACCCTGTTTAAAATTACTTTTGACATTTATAGCTTTTTATGAATTCTAAATTTCTGATTAAAATTTCAGTCCCGCTTCGCGTGCACCGTCAGCAACATTTTTCACACGGCCATGATACAGGTATCCGCTGCGATCAAATACTACTTCAGAGAGGCCAAGCTCAACCGCTTTCTTAGCGATGATTTCACCAACCAGTTTGCTTTTTTCGGATTTGCTCACTTTCTGTGAAGCAATCGCTTTTTCCCTTGAGGAAGCAGCTGCCAGTGTTACACCATTCACATCATCGATGATCTGGGCGTAGATATCTGCGTTGCTCCTGAAAACAGACAACCTTGGTTTAGCAGCTGTACCGCTGATTTTGGTCCGGATGTTAAAACGGATCCGTTGTCTTCTTGCTGTTTTTACGTTACTCATCGCTTTCTATTTTGTATCCCTGATTCTGCCAGGGAAAATTTGAAATATTAAAATAATCCGGTCCTGCCCACTTCCCTTCGTCACTACCGGTCCCGGGTTAATTATTTACCCGCAGCTTTACCAGCTTTCTTGCGTACAACTTCACCCACATAACGAACACCCTTTCCTTTGTATGGTTCAGGCTTGCGGAGGCTGCGGACTTTCGCTGCAACTGCGCCGATGAGTTGTTTATCGATTCCCTCGAGGGTGATGATCGGGTTCTGCCCTTTCAGCTGCTCGGTGGCTACTTTTAATTCTTTAGGGATCTCGAAAATGATGTTGTGGGAGTATCCGAGAGCCAGGTCAAGCATATTGCCCTGGTTAGCGGCCTTGAAACCCACCCCGATCAGTTCGAGCTTCCGTACATAACCTTCCGTTACACCTTTCACTACGTTTGAAAGCAGTGAGCGGTACAGGCCATGCATGGCGCGGTGGCGGATCTGGTCGGTAGGACGGGAGATCAGGATCTGTCCGTCTTTTACTTCCACCACGATGTCGCGGTCGATCGATTCTTTCAGCTCACCTTTTGGACCTTTTACGGTCACCACATTATCCTTACCCACTGTTACGGTTACACCACTTGGGATAGTCACCGGTTGTTTTCCTATACGAGACATAATTTGAGAATTTGAGAATTAAAAAAATTGAATCAGTTGAACGGGTTCAGTTACCGTATAGAGAACTTAAATGGTCATTCAACCTTCCATCCTGCTGCATTGCTGCAACGGATGATTAATAGATATAACAAAGAACTTCACCACCTACGTTCTGTGACTTGGCGTCTTTATCAGTCATTACCCCTTTTGAGGTAGAGATGATAGCTACACCCAGGCCATTCTTCACACGGCGGAACTGTGCAGGTGATGCGTACTGACGCAGACCCGGACGGCTTACACGCTCCATGCTCTGGATAGCAGGTTGTTTGGTAGAAGGATCATACTTAAGGGCGATCTTGATCACACCTTGTTTGTTGTCATCTTCAAACTTGTACTTCAGGATATATCCCTGGGCGTACAGGATCTCGGTCAGACGCTTTTTTAAGTTAGAAGCAGGAATATCCACCACACGATGGCCAGCCATCTGCGCGTTACGGATTCTTGTCAGAAAATCTGCTATAGGATCAGTTACCATTTTATAAGATTAAATCTGTTTTTATATTTTATTTCATCCAAGGCGGGGAAAAATCCCCTGCCGGTTTGCTTACCAGGAAGCTTTTTTCAGACCAGGGATCTTACCGTTCAGGGCCATATCCCTGAGCATGATCCTCGACAATCCGAAGTAGCGGGTGTATCCGCGTGGTCTTCCTGTCAGCTGGCAACGGTTCTTCAACCTTACCGAGGAAGAGTTCTTCGGCATATCATCCAATGCCTTCCAATCGCCTGCTTCCTTCAACGCCGCGCGTTTTGTAGCGTGCTGGGCAACTAATCTTTCCCTTTTTTTCTGCCTGGCTGTGACTGATGCTTTTGCCATAATTTATAGTTATTGAACGTTTAGTTAGATGTTTGTTTTGCTGCATTCTTGAAAGGCATACCGAGTTCTTTCAGCAATTCGTATGCTTCTTCATCGGTTCCGGCAGAGGTCACGAAAGTGATATCCAGACCGGTAATCTTGTTCACCTTATCGATATCGATTTCCGGGAAAATGATCTGCTCGGTAACACCGAGGGTATAGTTACCACGGCCATCGAATGCTTTTTCACTTACACCTTTGAAGTCACGCACGCGTGGCAGGGCTACAGCGATCAGGCGATCGAGGAATTCGTACATCTTCACGCCGCGCAGGGTTACCCTTGCACCGATCGGCATGTTCTTACGCAGTTTGAAGTTGGAGATATCCTTCTTTGAATTGGTGGCAACCGCTTTTTGTCCGCTGATGGTAGTCAGCTCATCGAGGGCGATATCAACCAGTTTCTTGTCGGTAACGGCTCCGTTAACACCACGGTTAAGGCAGATCTTCTCCAGTTTTGGAGCCTGCATAACTGTTTCGTAGCTGAACTTCTTTACCAGGGCAGGTACAACTTCTTTCTTGTACTTGTCTGCCAGTCTTGGGGTATACGTTGTAGTACTCATTATTTTTTACCTCCCTGCGTTTTCTTGATTTTAAATACCCTTTCCGTTTTGCCTTCGGTCCTTACCTTGGAAACTTTGGCACCTGACTTTTGCGCGGCATCCCAAAGCATAACATTGCTGATATGGATCGGAGCTTCCTTCTTCACGATACCACCTTTGGTATTCTGTGCGGAAGGTTTGGTGTGTTTGGTGATGATGTTAACACCTTCTACCAATACTTTACCGGTTTCGACCAATACCTCTTTAACGATACGAGGTTTATCTAAAGCTTTATCGTCGCCTGCGATCACCACCACGCTATCTCCTTTACGGATATTGTACTTTGGTTTGAATCTTGTTTTCATTGTTTCTATTCTTTACTCCGATTTTGCGGAATGTTATTGTTTGTTTTTGCCGGAACGCTTACGTTCTTAAAGTACTTCTGGTGCCAGTGACACAATCTTCATGTATCCTTTATCACGCAGTTCCCTGGCTACTGGTCCGAAGATCCGTGTACCACGGGGTTCGTCGGACTGGTTCAGGATCACCACTGCATTGTCGTCAAAACGGATATAGGATCCGTCCTTACGGCGCAGTTTGTTGGTGGTGCGAACGATTACCGCTTTTGCAACAGTACCTTTCTTGATACCTCCTGCAGGCAATGCGTCCTTGATGGTGACCACGATCTTATCGCCGATACCGGCATAACGCTGACCGCTGTTACCCAGTACACGGATACACAACACCTCTTTGGCACCACTGTTATCCGCTACGTTTAATCGGCTTTCTTGCTGAATCATTATATTTCGATTTGAGACAATGATTAAGACCTTATAAGATCCAATATCAGTGCCCTTGTTAACAATTTAAAACTTACCCAAATTGTCTGTGCCTGTCCTGGCTGAGGGGACGGGTGATTATTTCACCTTCTCCACCACTTCCACAAGTCTCCAGCGTTTGGTCTTGCTCAGCGGGCGGGTTTCCATGATCTTTACCACATCACCGATACTGCACTCATTCTTGTCGTCATGAGCATGGAACTTGGTAGTCTTCTTAACGAACTTACCGTAGATAGGGTGTTTCACTTTACGTTCAACCGCAACGGTGATGGTTTTAGTCATCTTGTTGCTGGTTACTACACCAATTCTTATCTTTCTTAAATTTCTGTCTTCCATTTTATTAGCGTTTTATGCTTCCTGTTGCTTTGACTTAATTAAGGTTTGGACACGTGCGATATCACGGCGAAGTCCGCGGATGGTCATTGGATTCTCCAGCGGGGAGATAGCGTGAGCGAACTCCAGTTTCTTCAACCGTTGTTTGTCCTCTTCCAGGCGCGCTTTCAGGTCGCTTTCGTTCATGCCATGGATGCTTTTTACAAAATCAGTTTTCTTTGACATCTTAATTTTTTTAAAATTGGTGTATCCGTGAAGTGTTACGCGGTAACGAGGTCACGACGCACTACGAATTTTGTTTTGATGGGCAGTTTACCGGCAGCCAGCTGCAATGAAGCGCGGGCAACGGTTTCTGTTACGCCATCTATTTCGAAAATGATACGACCGGGTTTAACAACGGCCGCCCAGTATTCCAGGTTACCCTTACCCTTACCCATCCGTACCTCGGCTGGTTTAGCGGTAATTGGCTTGTCAGGGAAAATGCGGATCCATACGTTACCTTCCCGTTTCATTTCGCGGGTAAGTGCCTGACGTGCCGCTTCGATCTGGCGGTCAGTGATCCAGTGCTGGTCAAGTGCTTTAAGGGCAAATGAACCAAACGCTATGGTAGTACCTCGTTTAGCGTCGCCTTTCATGCGACCTTTCTGCATCTTCCTGTGCTTCGTTCTTTTCGGTTGTAACATTTCAGTTCAGTTTGAAAAATTGAATTAATTATCTTCCTCCTCTTCCACCGCTGCGGCCTGCATTACCTGCACCACCACCTCTCCTGTCGTCACGGCGGTCTCCGCCACGATCATCGCGGCGATCCCTTCTGTCGCCCATCGGGCCACCTACAGGTCCTTCGTTCTTGCCACCTGCGATGATGTTCGGGTTCAGATCCCTCTTCGCCAAAACCTCACCTTTACAAATCCATACCTTGATACCGATCTTCCCGTAAACGGTCTGAGCGAATACGTTGGCATAGTCAATATCCATCCGGAACGTATGCAGAGGCACACGACCTTGTTTAAATTCTTCGCTGCGGGCGATTTCAGCACCGGCCAAACGACCCGACAACTTGATCTTGATACCTTCAGCTCCCATACGGAGTGCTGATGCGATCGCCATCTTGGTTGCGCGTTTGAAGTTGATCCGGTTTTCGATCTGACGTGCGATGGTATCACCTACAATCATGGCGTCCAGTTCAGGACGACGGATTTCAAGGATGTTGATCTGCACATCATCTTTACCAGTGAGCTTCTTCAGCTCTTCCTTGATACGGTCCACTTCACCACCACCTTTACCGATGATGATACCTGGTTTGG
Source organism: Chitinophagaceae bacterium (assembly GCA_004173255.1). GTDB lineage: Bacteria > Bacteroidota > Bacteroidia > Chitinophagales > Chitinophagaceae > JBEVJC01. The sequence goes on from SDZZ01000082.1 coordinate 6,122, forward strand.
ACGTATGGATGGTAATGATCAGTTTTCCCAGCGTTCTTTCGATAACGATCTTGGAGATCCCGCCCTTGTTGATACGGGCAGTCAGGTAAGTTCTGATCTTGTGATCCTCGATCAGTTTGCCAGCGTAATCTTTTTTGCTGCCATACCAGTTAGATTCCCATCCGCGGATGATGCCTAACCTGTTGCCGATCGGATTTGCTTTTTGACCCATTTTTTAAATTTTATCCCCTGTTAATACGGGGTTTCTAGGTTAATTGTCTTTTTATTTAGGCGGTTGTTGCTGCAGCAGCTTTTGCTTTTGCAATTGCCTTTTTCGATTGTTTACCTTCACCTGGTACGATCGTATCCACGATCACGGTAACGTGATTGCTTCTTTTACGAACGCGGTAACCACGACCCTGGGGAGCCGGACGCATCCTCTTCAGTGTCCTGCCACCATCCACAAAGATGGTCTTGATTCCCAGCTGGCTGATATCGCCACCTTCATTCTTCTGCTTCCAGTTGTCGATCGCGCTGAGCACGAGCTTACGTAAAGGCACTGCCGGGTGTTTCGGGTTGAACTCCAGTTCAGCCAGAACGAGCTCTACTTTCTGACCCCTGATCAGGTCGGCCAGTAAACGCATCTTCCGTGGCGATGTTGGATAATTTCTCAGTTTAGCTACTGCTTCCATTGCTTAATTTTTGCGTTCGGAGTTCAGCTGCGGATCACCGCGGGTCCTTGCTCCTGACTATTTAGTTTATCCTTCTTTTTTCGAGTGTCCGCGGAATGAACGCGTCGGCGCAAATTCCCCGAGTTTGTGTCCTACCATGAACTCGGTAACATAAACAGGGATGAACTTGTTCCCGTTATGTACTGCGAATGTGTGTCCTACGAAATCAGGTGAAATGGTTGACCGGCGACTCCAGGTCTTGATCACACCCTTTTTGTTCTTGCCATCATTCATGCCCAGCACCTTTTTTTCGAGGTGTGTAGCGATATAAGGACCTTTTTTAATTGAACGAGCCATATTATTTCGTTAATTGAAAATTTAAAATTATTTAGCCAGTTTGCTTCCGTTCTTACGCTGGATGATCATCTTGTCTGATCCCTTTCCTTTGGTCCTTGTTTTCAGACCGCGTGAGTACTGACCGTTCCTTGAGCGAGGCTGGCCACCGGATGCCTTACCTTCACCACCACCCATCGGGTGATCCACAGGGTTCATGGCAACACCGCGGTTACGTGGGCGGATACCCTTCCAGCGATTACGACCTGCCTTACCTTTGCTTTCCAGGCTATGATCACTATTGCTCGCAACACCAACGGTAGCGTAGCAGTTGATCAGCACTTTCCTCAATTCACCACTTGGCATCTTCAGGATCGCATATTTGTCTTCCTTGTTGGTCAGCTGCGCGCTTGATCCTGCACTGCGGGCGAGCTTACCACCCTGGCCAGGCTGCATTTCAATATTGTGCACATTGGTACCAAGAGGCATATTCTTCATCTGGAGTGCGTTGCCGATTTCAGGGGCAACCGCATCACCTGCTTCCACCACCGCACCTACTGTGAGGCCCTGGGGAGCAATGATGTAACGCTTTTCACCATCTGCATAATTCAGCAGGGCGATAAATGCGGTACGGTTCGGATCATACTCAATAGAAACAACGGTAGCTGCACCAGTCTTGTTCCTCTTGAAATCGATGATACGGTATTTCTTCTTGTGACCACCACCGCGATAGCGCATGGACAGGTGACCAGAAGAGTTACGACCACCGGTACGTGGCTTTGCTTCAAGGAGGCTCTTCTCAGGAATGTTCGTTGTGATCTCAGCGTACGCATTCCCGATTCTCCAACGGGTACCGGCTGTAATAGGTTTAAATTTTCTTAATGCCATTTTCTTTAATCTTTTAGTTCAACATTAGCGGCTGCTGAAGCCTTTCTTAATAATCACCCCTTGCGGCGGTGACGTGTTTAGATGTTTGAATACAGGTCGATGCTTTCCCCTTCTGCTACGGTTACGTACGCTTTCTTGTAAGAAGGCTTACGGCCGGAGATAACACCCGCCTTTGTGAAGCGGCTCTTATTCTTACCTGGGGATACCGATGTATTCACACCGATCACTGTTACACCATAAAAGCTTTCGATCGCCTTTTTGATTTCCAGTTTGTTTGCTTTCTTCGCCACCTTGAATGCATAACGGCGCAGGCTTTCCTGCTGGGCGTTTGCCTTTTCGGTCAAAATGGGCTTGATCAGTATTTCAGAAAGTTTCATTTCTTTTCTTTTTATTAGGATGCGGTACACATGCACCGCGATTCTTTTTTCTTACGCTTCAGCTTTGTCATCAACAAAGATCTTAGCTGCGCTTTCCGTCAGCACCAGCACTTCCGAGTTCATGATATCGTAGGTATTGATATCGCTCAGCAGTACACCCAGTACGGATGGTACGTTGCGGAGGGAAATCTGTACGTTCTCATTGTATTCCGGGAGGATGAACATTGCTTTCTTTTCAGCAACATTCAGTTTGCCCATGATCTGCATGAAAGTTTTGGTCTTAGGCGCGTCCATGGTGATATCTTCCACTACCACGATTGCCTGTTCCTGTGCCTTATAAGCCAGGGCAGAAATTTTGGCCAGGTCTTTTACTTTCCTGTTCAGCTTGATATCATACGCGTGAGGCTTTGGTCCGAAGATAGTACCACCACCCTTGTATAAAGGGTTACGGATATTACCCTTACGGGAACCACCGGTACCTTTCTGGCGATGCAGCTTGTGGCTGGATCCCTTTACTTCGGCACGGGTTTTAACTTTGTGCGTACCCTGGCGCTGTGCGGCGAGGTATTGCTTTACAGCCAGGTAGATAACGTGGTTGTTCGGTTCTGCTCCGAAGATATCTTCGGGCAGCTCGATCGTTCTGCCTGTTTTACTTCCTTGAATATTTAAAACTTCGACTTGCATTTTCTTTGTTTTTGTAAACCTCTCCGGTTTAGGTTAAATCTGTTCCAGTTTATCAGTGAAACCCTTGTTTACTTCTGGATTAAAACAATGGATCCGTTGTGACCTGGTACAGAACCGCTCACCAGGATATAGTTCTGGTCAGGGAAAACTTTGATAACCTTCAGGCCTTTCAGTTTCACCCTGTCAGTACCCATGCGGCCGGCCATCTTCATGCCTTTCATAACGCGGGCTGCATCGGATGAGTTACCCAGTGAACCCGGAGCACGCTGGCGGTCATGCTGACCGTGCGACTGCTGGCCCACACCATGGAATCCATGACGTTTAACCACACCCTGGAAACCCTTACCTTTTGTGGTACCAACCACTTCAACCTTATCGCCTTCAGCGAAAATGTCGACGGTAACTGTTTCACCAATATTTTTTTCGAGAGAGTAATCGCGGAACTCCTTGGAGAACTTCTTGGGAGCTGTCTGCGCTTTTGCGAAGTGATTTACTTCGGACTTAGTGGAGTGCTTTTCTTTTTTGTCGCCAAAAGAAAGCTGAATGGCGTTGTAACCGTCTGAATCCTGAGTCTTGACCTGCGTAACTACGCAAGGACCTGCTTCAATGATCGTACAGGCGGTTTGTTTGCCCGAGGGATCAAAAACGCTGGTCATGCCAACTTTTTTACCAATAATACCTTTCATTGTAAGGACTGTTTATGCCCTCAGGATTATTGGGACATTCCGCTAACACCTTAATGTTATCGGAATTCAATCCCCGTTTGCTGCAAACCTTTTCCTTTATGGGGAAGTACCTGCAGTAAACAAACCCTGAATGGCTTGTTTTATGTTAATAAACCAGAGCTCTTTTCTATGACTGACCTCGGCGGGAGCTTCGGAGAGTATTTTTGAGAGATGGCAAAATTTTGAATGATAAGAACTAAAAAACTTAACTGGTCATTAATCCGCAAGCGGCCTGACAGGTTAGGCTTTGATTTCTACCTCAACACCACTTGGCAGGTCGAGCTTACTCAGCGCATCAACCGTACGGCTGGACGATGTGTAAATATCGAGTAAACGCTTGTGCGTTGCCAGCTGGAACTGCTCACGGCTCTTCTTGTTCACGTGAGGGGAACGTAAAACAGTAAAGATCTTTGTCCTCGTAGGCAGAGGAATTGGACCTGTTACCACAGCACCAGTGCTGCGAACTGTTTTGACGATCTTTTCAGCTGATTTATCTACCAGGTTGTGATCGTAAGACTGTAATTTGATTCGAATACGCTGCGACATAGGTAAAATCCCAATTTTCTTTTGGGAGTGCAAAGGTATGGACGGGGATCATACGAGCAAAACTTTGGGGAGGTTTTTTTTGGGGTATTTTGGCTGAATCCGGTGAAAATCAGCAAGGACGGGCATTCCGGCCATAAAATATCCTGAAAAAATTCAACCAACTCGTTTCCAGCGGCTTAAAAGCCAGTTCCGGAACGTGCTGCAGCGCAGCCTCCCTCCTCTCCCTTCGCCATACAAACTTCTCCGGCCCCGAAGGCGTCAGGGGAAAATAAAGATCAAAAAAAAGAGACCCAAGAATGAGTCCCTAACCTTTTTTGACATTGCGTTTTCCAGATATATTGATAGCCCTTTATGAAGATATAGATTTTAAAAACGGAGAAATACGTCCCAAAACAGCAAAACCAGTGCCACGCTTAGCTTTGGGGCTTGATCCGGGTTAAGTAATTGTACTAAACAGAAAAAACCCGGTCCTGGCTGGTGCCGGAACCGGGTTTTGCAGAATATAGGCTCAGTTAAGCGCTTACTTTTCCTTTGATCTTCGCAATTACTTCCTCGGCGATATTGTTGGGTGCCGGGTTGTAGTGCGAGAATTCCATGGTGGACGATGCACGGCCTGAACTCAGTGAACGAAGCTGGGTAACGTAACCGAACATTTCGCTCAGTGGTACTTTTGCCTTGATCACTTCCGCTCCTGCGCGGGTATCCATACCTTCCAGCATACCACGGCGGCGGTTAAGGTCACCTGTCACGTCGCCCATGTAAAGCGCCGGCGTGATCACTTCCACTTTCATGATTGGTTCCAGGAGCACCGGTTTGGCTTTGCGGGCCGCTTCACGGAAGCCTTGTTTTGCGCAAAGCTCGAAGCTCATGGAATCGGAGTCAACTGCGTGGAAGCTACCGTCATACACCCGGATTTTCATATTATCGACCGGATAGCTGGCAAGCACACCGGTAGTCATTGAACTGGCGAAGCCTTTTTCAATAGCCGGGATGAATTCACGCGGGATCGAGCCTCCGAACAGGTCATTGACAAACTGGTAGCTCTTGTCAGGGTTTTCTGCTTTCCATTCCGCGTCCACAGGACCGAGGGCGAACTGGATATCGGCAAATTTACCACGGCCACCCGTTTGTTTTTTCAGGGTTTCACGGTGTTCAACTGTTGCATTGAATGCTTCTTTATAAGCCACCTGCGGTGCACCCTGGTTAACTTCTACCTTGAACTCACGACGCATACGGTCGATGATGATTTCGAGGTGAAGCTCACCCATTCCGCGAAGGATGGTCTGGCCGGTGTCTTCATCGGTATTTACGCGGAGCGTAGGATCCTCTTCCACCAGTTTCGAAATGGCCATACCCATTTTATCTACGTCAGCCTGGGTTTTAGGTTCAACTGCCACGGCGATTACCGGTTCAGGGATGAACATATTTTCCAGGGTGATCGGATGGTCTTCATGGCAGAGGGTATCCCCTGTCTTGATTTCCTTGAAACCAACTGCCGCACCGATATCACCGGCTTCGATGAAGTCGATCGGGTTCTGTTTGTTGGCAAACATTTTCATAATCCGGCTGATCCTTTCTTTCTTGCCGCTGCGAACGTTCAGTACATAAGAACCGGCGTCGAGGTGACCAGAATAAACCCGGAAGAACGCGAGACGACCCACAAACGGATCGGTCATGATCTTAAAGGCCAGGGCTGCGAACGGTGCTTTAGCATCCGCCTTACGGGTAATTTCTTCACCGTTGTCAGGGTTGGTACCGACGATATCCGGGATGTCGAGCGGGGAAGGAAGGTAACGGCAAACTGCGTCCAGCGCGGTTTGTACGCCCTTGTTTTTAAAGGACGAACCACACATCATTGGAACGATGCTCAGGTCAACTGTTGCCTTACGGATCGCTTCGTGCATTTCATCTTCGGTGATCGAGTTCGGATCATCGAAGAATTTCTCCATCAGTTTGTCATCATATTCGGCAACCGCCTCAACGAGGCTTGCACGCCATTCCTGGGCTTCCTCCAGCATGTCGGCAGGGATTTCGATCTCATCGAATGTCATCCCTTCTGTTTCCATATGCCAGATAATACCTTTCATGCGGATCAGGTCCACCACCCCTTTGAAATCATCTTCAGCGCCGATAGGCAGCTGCAGGGGAACGGCCTTGGAACCGAGCATTTCCTTCACCTGTTTTACCACGTTGAGGAAGTCGGCACCCGAACGGTCCATCTTGTTTACGAAGCCGATACGCGGAACGCCGTAGCGGTTGGCCTGGCGCCAAACTGTTTCGGACTGAGGTTCCACCCCATCCACTGCAGAAAAAAGCGCAATAAGGCCATCCAGTACACGCATTGAACGCTCTACCTCGATGGTAAAGTCCACGTGACCCGGAGTATCGATGATATTGAAGTTGTATTTTTTGGTGTCGGGGGATTCCTTGCCTTTGTTAGTCGGGAAATTCCAGACGCAGCTTACGGCAGCCGAGGTGATCGTGATACCACGTTCCTTTTCCTGTTCCATCCAGTCGGTGGTTGCGGCACCATCATGTACCTCACCAATACGGTGGATCATGCCCGTGTAACGGAGGATACGCTCCGTCGTCGTGGTCTTGCCCGCATCAATGTGCGCAGCAATACCAAAGTTCCTTTGAAATTTCAAGTCTGCCATGACTAATTAATTTGATTTTTACTTTATGAAATCGTTGTGTTATTAAGGCCAGTAGTGCTGGTTGATCACCTGTGTGATGGTATCCGGCAGCAGTACGAATGGCCAGTTTGACCCCAAAACCCGGAACGGGCCTGCTACCGGTAATATGTTAGATCAGACTCTCATAGATTGCCGCGTCCTGCAAAACCCCTGCATCCGCCATTCTTGAACAGGCAGGGTTTCGCCTCACGGCGGCGCAAAAGTAAGGATAAATTGCGAAATACGAAGGATTGGGGAAAAGGTAGTGATGTGGCGGGTAAATGTGAGGCTTTGATCGTCTTGCGCGGCTTACCCGGGAAAGGGGGTGCGGTCTGAACCAGCTTCGGCCGGATCTGTCTGATTGTTGGAGATACTGCTTTTTGCCTCGCTGCTTAGGCCCGCCCCTCCCTTTCCCGGCCGCCGCGGGGTGACAGGCTGATGTGC
>SDZZ01000501.1 GCA_004173255.1 Chitinophagaceae bacterium
GAGTTCCTGTACCCGCAGAGCCTGTTCTTCCTCGTCTAAAGACTTAACCGCAACATGCCCCGCGGGCGGGCGCGAATCCGGTGGATCCGGGGCCGGCGCTTTAGGGGCAGTTGGGAGGTCGCCCCCCGGTTCATTAGTTTCTGCAGACATGTGTAAGCTTTAATCCTTTTAAAATACACCGAAAAAAGGGCTTGTTGAAAAATTTTTATGATCACCCCTGGCCTGCTGGCGACCGCGAATTGTTGTCAGCAACCCTTTTGTGAAATTTGTTCATACCGGTTGATTGCCGTTAAACATAATGCCCCCGCTTTGCCGGATAATTTTAGCTATTTTGTCCGCAAGCCTGTCACCATGTATAAAGCGCTGTTAGCACTCCTTCTCATTTACCTGCATACCCAGCTCCTTGCTCAGGAAAAGGGGGATCGTGTTATCAGCATAACCGTGCAGGATGATAAAAACCAGGCATTACCAGGGGCATCCATTTTTTTATTAAATGCAGATTCTGTAACCATCCGTTCGGGCATAGCCGGACCCACTGGTAGTTTTGTTTTCAACGGTCTCGATGCCGTAAAGTACCGGGTGCGGGTCAGCCAGTCTGAGTACGAAACAGCCTGCAGCGATGTCATCGATGTTTCAGGCAGTGCCAGTGCTTCCCGCATATTAATACTGATGCCGAGGGCAGGTACCCTGAAAGGGTTGACGGTCACATCGAAAAAACCGCTGATCCAGTTCCTGCCCGATAAAACAGTAATTAATCCGGATGCGAATATCACCAATGCCGGTGCTACGGTAATGGATGTGCTGGAAAAATCGCCTGGTATAACGGTAGGTAAAGATGGGTCCATCATTATGAAGGGCAAGCCCGCCGTGCTGGTACTCATTGATGGCAAACCAACCCAGCTGAATGCTGCAGACCTCCAGGCCTACCTCACAGGCATGAGTGCATCGCAGGTGGAAACGATTGAGCTAATCGATAACCCCGGGGCAAAATATGATGCAGCGGGTAATGCAGGTATCATCAACATCAGGACCAAAGCGAACAGGCAAAAAGGTTTCAATGGATCGTTGAACCTGAGCCTTGGACAGGGCATCTACGCCAAGACGGGCAATTCCATTAATCTGAACTACCGCGAAGGCAGGGTGAACCTTTTTATCAATTACGGCATCAGGGCCAGCCGGGAGATGATGGAATTGTATACCCTCCGGAAATATTTTAACAAAGCCGGGCAGGATTCGCTGCTGCTCGAACAACCCAATATTTCACGGAACAGGCAATTCGGCCAGAATATAAAAACCGGCATTGATTTTTTTGCCAGCAGCAAAACTACGCTGGGGCTCATTTTCACAGGAGGTATCAACAAACGGCGCGCAAGGAGCTCAAGTACAATTGACTGGATGGGACCCGACTATATCATTGACTCCTCGATTAACACGCTCGGCGCAAACAACTCATTGTTCAAACGCGGGGGCGTCAACGTGAACGCACGACATAGGTTTGACGAGAACAGTGAGCTGACGGCCGACCTCGATTATGTAAAGTTTGCGATCGATGGCGACCAGGAATACCAGACACAGCTGGTGGCTCCTGGCAGCGCAGTTTCCGCAACGCAGGGCCAGATTCCATCAAGGCTGGACATCCTGACTGCCAAAGTCGATTACTCAAGGCGGTTTGGTGATGTACTGGTCGAATCGGGGATTAAAACAGCGATAAATAAAACAGATAACCGGGCTGATTACTATTACTCCGAAAATAATAACTGGCAACCCGATCTGAGCAGAAGTAATCATTTCCTGTACGATGAACGGATCAGTGCTGCCTATACCAGTCTGGATATGCATCGCGGTAAATGGCATTGGCAGGGCGGGCTCAGGTATGAAGCGACCTCTTACAAGGCACACCAGCTCGGCAATGCGGTTGCAAAGGATTCGTCATTCCGCCGGAACTACGGAAGCCTTTTTCCTACTGCGTTTGTTTCGTGGGAAGCCGATAGCAATAACGTATTTACTTTCCGCACCGGCCGTCGCATAGACCGGCCCGCATTCCAGAACCTGAACCCGTTTATAATAACGCTCAACAAGTATACCTATGAAGCGGGCAATCCATTTATAAAACCCCAGTATACCTGGAACTTTGCCCTGGCGCATACATATAAACAACTGCTGACTACGGAAGTGTCTTACAGCTACCTGAGTGATTATTTTTCCCAGATATTTATCATCGATTCCAACGCCGGCAACGTCAATAAAAACATTATTATTTACACAAGGGGTAACGTGGGTTCATTTCAGAATTTCGGTATCACCGAAACCTTCCAGCAGCCCCTTGCAAAATGGTGGAACCTGACTGCGGTTGCCGTGTTTAATTATAAAATTATCAAAGGCGTGATCTGGGCTCCCATTACCGCAAGGGTTGGGCAGTTGAACGTAAGCATCAACAACCAGTTCAATGCCGGCAAAGGCTGGGGCTTTGAGATAAGCGGCTATTACCAGACCCGCAGCCAGATTGACCTGCAGGAATGGCTGACACCACAGGGTGAGCTTGACCTGGGCATATCCAAACAGGTATTGAAAGAAAAAGGCTCTATCAAACTGACCATCCGCGACCTCACTTATTTCCAGAATTATTCGGGCCGCTCAACTTTTGAAAATGCATACGAGCCATTTGAAGTAAAATGGGATTCGCGGGTTGCAAGGCTTAGTTTCAGCTGGCGTTTTGGTAAGGTCATCAAGGCGGTTAAAAGGTCGGAAGGCAGTGCTACGGAGGAGATCAACAGGGCGGGCAATGGCAATTGATGTGGCAGTTGATGTGGCAGTTGGATCCGGTACTGCGCTGGTTGGCTGCAACTGCATACTTAAAGTGCTTTCTCTGAGACGCATTTGTTGTATATTAGGGTAACCATTAACCTGCGCTCACTACCTTCTTATGCGAATATACTATCTCCTTCTTCTTATGGCGATCGCCACGGCATTATCCGGTTGTTGTAAATGTGATCAAAGTACTTATGGAACGGCGTTCCGGATTGTAGATCCCATTTACGG
>SDZZ01000502.1 GCA_004173255.1 Chitinophagaceae bacterium
GACCTGGACAAACTCTTCTCACAGCTCAATGGCAAGGAGCTTTCCTACAATAACCTGGTGGATGTGGATGCAGCTATCCAGCTGATCAGCGAATTTCCGGAAAGCACGGAAACCGATTTCGCCATCATCAAACACACCAATGTGTGCGGCATTGCACAAAGGGCAACAGTAAAACAAGCATGGGATGCCGCACTTGCCGGCGATCCGGAAAGTGCATTCGGCGGCGTACTGGTGACCAACGGCACGGTTGACAAGGCAACTGCGGAAGCCATCAATGAAATTTTCTTTGAAGTACTGATTGCACCTGCGTTTGATGAAGATGCCCTCGCGATACTGCGTTCAAAAAAGAACAGGATCCTGCTACAGCTGATTGCGCGACCGTCGGGTAAACAGCAGTACAAGTCAGTGCTGAATGGAGTATTGGTTCAGGGTATCGACGAAGGGAATTTTGCAGAATGGAAAGAATCCGGTGCCCGGGATTGTACCGACACCGAAAAGGCCGACCTGGTGTTTGCCAACCTGGTGTGTAAACACCTTAAGTCAAATGCCATTGCCCTTGTAAAAGATAAACAACTCATCGGAAAGGGATGTGGGCAAACCAGCCGCATCGACTCCCTTCGCCAGGCAGTTGAAAAAGCAAAACAATTCAGTTTCGACCTGAATGGTTCCGTTATGGCGAGCGATGCCTTCTTCCCGTTTGATGATTGTGTGAAAATGGGCCACGAAGCAGGTGTCACTGCATTCATCCAGCCCGGGGGTTCCATCCGTGACAAAGACTCCATCGAATACTGTAAAGCGAACGGCCTGGCCATGGTAATAACCGGGTTAAGGCACTTCAAACATTAAATGCAGAATTACCGGCTATATCGGATCCTGAACAAGACAGGAAAGTCGTTTATGCGGCTTTCCGTCCTGAATCCGCTAACGATCCACCGGAAAGAACAACGATCCAAATCAATCTTCGCGCTTGCACTGGTCTGCTTTTTCTGGGGTACTACCTGGGTGGCATCCAAAGTGGGAGTGAGCCATATGCCTGCGTTGCAGATGGCCGCAATCCGTCAGTTGATTGCCGGACTCCTGTTCACCGTCTACTTCCTGTCGCGCAAGGCCGCGCTGCCGACCCGGGGCGAATGGGGTGCCATCGTTGTGCTGACCTTCCTGAATTTTGTAATCAGCAACAGTTTCACCGCCTGGGGCATCCAGTACATCCCATCGGGCCTCGGTTCCATCATTGGCGCCACGTTTCCACTGTGGCTGGTGGTCATCGGTCTGTTCAGCTCCAAAGCGAGGCTTCCTAAAAAAGCACTGCTCGGTTTCCTGCTGGGGTTTGCGGGGATCTGCGTTATCTTTTATGACCACCTCGATGAATTGTTTGATCCGGGTTTCCAGTTTGGCATTTTCCTTTCTGTTTTTGCCACACTCACCTGGGCCTTCGGAACCATTTATACCAAACGACAGGCGGCCAGTTTCAATCCATATTTCAGCCTTGGCCTGCAGATGCTGATCTCCGGGACCATCCTGCTGTTTACTACAAAATCACTGTCTAATGCCGGACTACCGGTGTTCCTGCCCATTGCCGAAATTCCCTGGCAGGCATGGATGGCAATACTGTACCTGGTAGTGTTCGGATCCATTGTTGCATTCGGTGCGTACCTCTACGCATTACAGAACCTTTCCACTGAGCAAACGTCCATCTATGCGTACATTAACCCGGTTGTTGCCATCCTGTTGGGCTCGGTGATCTTTGACGAATCACTTACCGTATACATCGCCTCTGGTGGTGCAGTCACCTTGCTGGGGGTATACCTGGTCAACCGCGCGTTGAAATCCCGTCCCCCTGTTGCTGAGGGAAACCAGGATCACTGACCATCATTAAAAAGTTTTCATACAGTTCCTTCCACCCGGCAAACAGCGGATCTGTACCGAGGAAATGATTATGCCAGATCATGGTCATGGTGCCATCAACCGCACGCAACCGCTCATAATAACCGGTCAGTTCAGTCATGGTGTCGGGGACAGACTGACCCTGCTCGTAAAAAGAATTGGCATCCATAAAACAGAAGGGGTGCAACATCATGGGTGATACCCGCTCCGTTTCAAGATCGTACCAGTAAAAAGGAAAACTGGTAGAGGCCCTGAACCCATTGATGCTGCCATAACCCATCGAATACTCGTGCCTGATACCAAGTGCCTCCAGTTGACGGAATGTATCCGGCAATACAAAGCGGATATAATGCTGTCTCGATGCATCCGTTTTCCGGCTGGCCAGCCGGTCAAGTACATCCTTCTCCTGTTTCATCAGTGATGGTTCATCCCCGCTCCTCCAGGAAGGGTGTATGCCCGACAGATATTTTGCCGACAGTCTGGAGACCAGCTGCTGCATTTCCCTTCCGGCGGGATCATTGTTTTTATCGTAAACACCAGGCTTCGCTGCCAGCAGGAAAAAATAATGCGGGGTAAGGTTGTAGCGCCGGTGCAATTCATCGAGCCAGTTGAATGAATCAAAAGGATCGCGCTGCCTGCCAAGGAGGGTACCTACCCGCCGGCGAAAATCCGTTCCTGTAAGAATGGACCTGAACAGTGCACCAGCCGTGCGTTTCAGGCCCTTGCCCTTGTACGACCAGGCGATGTCGATATCATAAGTTGGGCGCAGGGAAAACGTGCGGCTCGAAGCCCCGAATCCAGATCCTGGTTGTGGCCAGGCCCGATCGCCTCCATCCGTCCCGACTTCCACTCCCGGAAAAATTCCCTTCAGTTGCTCTGCAAGTTTCACTAACCATTCATCAATTAGTGGCCGGTGCAGGAAACCATAAATGAACGCGATGGAACTGGTGTGTGGATACCTGCCGTATTCGTCCCGCTGCCGTTGCAAGTATTCTTCGTAGCGGGACAGCAGGTAAAAAACAGCGGAAAAAATATCAAATCCGGTGTCACTGTCGTTTTTAAATAACCGGCGTTCCGGATCATCCTGTGAAATGTCAATGTCCTGATCACTGATCCCCTGCTGGTAAAGCAG
>SDZZ01000083.1 GCA_004173255.1 Chitinophagaceae bacterium
GTGTCAGGATTGAATCAAGGGGACATTGTAGTGTTGTATAACCTCAACGGCCAGCCACTGATCAACCGGAAGGCCGCAGGAACGCAGCTCCGTCTCGATGTTGGCCGGTTTGCAAAAGGGTTTTATACCGTTACAATAAACCCGGGTAACTCCGGTGCTCCAAGTTTCAGGATCTTAAAAAAATAGCAGCCTGCCGGGTTGCAGGCAAAGCCCCTGCAACAGATATTTCTCTACCTTAGGGGCACTATGGCAACAGAACAGGAATTTATCGATCGCATCAGGGCAGGGTACACGTTTAAGGGCGAATGTTACCAGCTGGGCTGCGGTATGCTCGATGGCAAAGTTGTGCCGGAAGCAATTATCAATATTCCGTACCGCACCCTGAACAGGCATGGACTTATTGCCGGTGCCACCGGTACAGGCAAAACCAAAACACTGCAGGTGCTTGCCGAAGGACTGAGTGACGCAAGCATCCCCGTCTTACTGCTCGATATCAAAGGTGACCTGAGTGGCCTCGGTGCGGCAGGTGCTGCCAATGAAAAAATTACGGAACGGTACAAGCTGCTGAACCTCGAATACAAACCCTCGGCCTATCCGGTCGAGCTGCTTACGCTCAGCAACCAGGAAGGGGTGCGGTTACGTGCTACGGTTTCGGAATTCGGGCCGGTGCTGCTTTCGAAAATCCTTGAACTGAACGATACCCAGGCAGGGTTTGTCGCTATCATTTTTAAATACTGCGATGACAATAAAATGCCGCTGCTCGACCTGAAGGATTTTATCAAGGTCCTCCAGTTTATCAGTAATGAAGGCAAAAAAGAACTCGAAAAGGATTACGGAAAGATATCAACCGCTTCTACCGGCACCATATTAAGGAAGGCTATTGAACTGCAGCAGCAGGGAGCCGATGGATTCTTTGGTGAAAAGAGTTTTGAAGTAGATGACCTGATGCGCATCAGTGATGATGGCCGCGGTATCATTTCCATCCTTCGTGTGCCCGACCTGCAGGACCGCCCGCGCATGTTCTCCACCTTTATGCTGCAGATGCTTGCCGAGCTGTATGCCACCAACCCGGAAGAAGGTGACCTGGACAAGCCAAAACTCATCCTGTTTATCGATGAGGCACACCTAATTTTCCGTGATGCAAACAAACCGTTGCTGGAACAGATAGAAACCATCATCCGCCTGATCCGTTCCAAAGGCATCGGCATCTATTTCTGTACACAAAACCCGACCGACATACCACCGAATGTGCTCGCGCAACTGGGACTGAAGATCCAGCACTCGCTAAGGGCGTTCACAGCAGCTGATCGCAAGATGATCAAACAAACTGCGGAGAATTATCCGGAAACGGAGTTCTATAAAACCGAGGACCTGCTTACGCAACTTGGTATCGGCGAAGCACTGGTGACCGCACTGAATGAAAAGGGTGCACCTGCGCCACTGGTACATTGTATGATGGGTTCGCCAAAAAGCCGCATGGACATCCTGAGCGAGGCTGAAATAAAATCCATTGTGTTGAAATCAAAGATCACTGGTAAGTACAATGAAGTGATCGATAGCAAAAGTGCTTATGAAATGCTCACGGAAAAACTGGAAGAAGCCGAGCAGGCAACGGTAAAGGAGAAGGAAGCGAAGGCTGAGGCAAAACAATCAAACGCGCCTGCGAAAAAAGAAAAAACGATTTTTGATGATCCCGTGGTGCGGAGTATGACCCGTACGGCTGGTAACACACTGGTACGGTCTTTACTCGGTGCACTTGGCCTTGGTGGGCGGTCGCGGAAAAAATCAATTTTCTAAATGGCATCAACCCTTTGCTGATACAAGGCCGTCCGCATTGATGCCGATAAACTGTTCGGCTTCCAGGAAACGGATCACTTCCATTACCCGGTCCTTTTTAACCGGCTGCATTTGCTCCACCAGCTGTTTGATCCCAACGGGTCCTGTTTTCAACACCGTATTTATTTTTTCCCGGAGAATGTTGAACTCCGCCGTGCCGACCGGTTTCACCTTTCGTCGCAGGCAGTTATCGCATACCCCGCATTCGCGGATATTTTTGTCCCCGAAATAAACACCTATCACCTGGCTGCGGCAACGGCTATCATCGCGCACAAACTCAACCATCGCCTTTAGACGCGATTCATACTTCTCTTTCCGCTGCCTGATGGCGGTCATATTTAACGGCAGTTCTTCCGTTCGCTGGCGGTTGCGTATCATCAGCAGCTGCGGTGTGTCTTTCCTTGGCCGGTACTCAATGATGCGTGCTGCGGCCACCTGGACGAGTAGTTTTTTCACCAACTCCACATTTTCCCGCATCAGTTGTGCCACCTGCATTTCAGAAATAAATACCGGGAAATCGAAGATGCCTGCATAGGCGCGCAGCAGGGTTTTGATCAGGGCATCATGTTGCGGATGGCTCTGTTCGTATTCGTATAAATAATCCTTGGTAGCGTTGAATTGAACCACTGATGGCAGGAACACCTGTTCATTAAATGACATCCAGCCTTCCTGTTCAAGTGCCTTCAGTGCATACAGCGTCTTACGGCTTTCGAGTTTGAACTTGCTGACGAAGTCGGCCATTTCAAAATCATAATAGGCGCCTTCACCCAGTCCGGCCGGCAGTTGCAGGTAATTGGCGACCGACTGGTACACTTTACGGATATCATCGGCGGAGGGAAAACGGATATCGACCGATTCTTCCAGTTCTTCCAGGTCTGGTTCACCATATAACAGCACGGCGTATGATTTTTTCCCATCACGCCCGGCACGGCCGGCTTCCTGGTAATAGTTTTCCAGGCAATCGGGCACATCTGCATGGATCACCACACGCACATCCGGTTTATCGATGCCCATGCCGAACGCATTGGTGCAAACAATCACCCTTGTACGTCCTGCAATCCAGTCTTCCTGTTTTGTATTTCGCTGGTCCTGCGAAAGACCTGCATGGTAGAATTCGCATGACAATCCACGCAAACGGATCAGGTCGCTCAGTTCCTGTGTACGTTTCCTGCTGCGGCAATAGATGATGGCAGTGCCGGGTACTTTCTGCAGGATCTCCATGATTTTGCTGATCCTCGATTCCACTTTAAAAACACTGTAGGAAAGGTTGGCACGTTCGAACGACTGGCGGAATTCTTTCCAGGTGCGCCGGCGTTTGACCTTAACCGGTTTGGATTCACGGATGGTGGAAAAGTCGGTCACCACTTCATCCAGCCTGTCCATAATGTCTTCCTGCACCTCTGGTGTGGCCGAGGCGGTCAGGGCGAGCACCGGCACGCCTGGCAGCTCACTCCTCAGGGCTGCAATGCGCAGGTAGGGCGGACGGAAATCATATCCCCACTGGCTGATGCAATGTGCTTCATCCACTGCAAGCAGGTTGATGTGCAGGCCCGGCAGGTATTCTTTGAAGAGTGCGGTTTCGAGTCGTTCGGGTGAAACAAAAAGGAATTTGCAGTTGCTTTCCGAAGCAACTGTCAGCGTGTTGATCAGCTCCTTGCGGCTCATGCCGGAATAAACAGATAAGGCAGTGATATTCCTTTTACGTAAGCCTTCTACCTGGTCTTTCATCAATGCGATCAGCGGGGAGATCACGAGGCAGGTGCCCTCCATGGCCAGACCCGGTACCTGGTAACAGATGGATTTGCCACCGCCGGTGGGAAGGATGGCCAGTGTATCATTCCCTGCCAGCACGGAGCGGATAATATCCTCCTGCATGGGCCGGTATTGATCGTACCCCCAGTTTTCTTTCAGTATTTGATGGAGATCTGTCAAATCAAACAACCTTCTTGATGTAGAGCCTTCCCGAGTTGATCGCCAGTACCACATCACTCAGTCCCATCACCAGTGCCGCAAACCCAGGGTGCAAAAACCCGAGGGCCGCAACCGGGATGGCTACGATGTTGTAGGCGAACGCCCAGAAGAGATTTTGTTTGATGGTAATATAGGTATGTCTGCCCAGACCAAGTGCCAGGGGCAGGTTTTTTAATCCATTGTTCATTAAAACGACCTGTGCGGTCTGCATGGCCATCTGCGATGCATCACTCATTGATACGCCGATGGTGGCTTTGGCGAGCGCAGGTGCATCATTGATACCATCGCCTACCATCACGGATGGTACCAGCGCGCTGCGGTCAGCAATCACTTTTAATTTCTGTTCCGGTTTCTGTTCGGCAATCACCTCATCGATCCCGGCTTCTTTTGCGAGCTGGTCAGCTTTAGCCTGACGGTCACCACTCAGCAGTACGGTATGGATTCCCTTGCTGTGCAGGTAAGTCACTACCTGTTTTGCTTCTGGCCGTATTTCATCCTGTACGTCGATCCATCCGGCCAGCTGGTTGTTCTTTATTATGTACACATTATGCGACTCGTCATTGGTCAGGCTGGCTGCAGCCCGGTAAGAGACTGCTTTCCAGGAGTTGCCTTCCCTGTCTTCGGCGGCCATGCCCTCCCCCTTGATTTCTTCGATATTTTTCCAGCGGATTTCTTCTTTTATTTTCCAGGCACTGCTGATGCTTTTTGCAATCGGGTGGGTTGAATATTTTTCCAGCGAAAAAACTGCTTTGCGGAATTCTTCGTCTGGCATGTCTCCCGTTATGCTATATCCGGCGATGGAAAATTTTCCGGTGGTCAGTGTGCCGGTTTTGTCAAAAAATACCTGTTTGATATCCTTGAATAACTCGAGACTGGTCGAGTTGCGGAACAGGATGCCATTGCGGGCTGCGCGTCCCAGTCCTACCGCAATGGCAGCCGGTGTGGCAATACCCATGGCGCAGGGGCATGCAATTACGAGCACTGCGATACTCCGCATCAGTGCCGGTGTAAACTCGCCCAGGTAAATCCAGTTGCCGATCAGTGTGAGCAGTGCCAGCCCCAGTACGATGGGAACAAAGATGGCGCTGATGCGGTCGGCCAGCTGCTGTACCGGTGGCTTTTCGCCCTGGGCCTGTTTAACAAGGTTGATGATGCCGGCGATCACCGTATCATTTCCTGCGGCGGTGACCTGTGCTTTCACTGAACCGTTTTCCAGGATCGATCCGCCGATGAGTAAGTCTTTTTTTGTTTTGGGAACAGGAATGCTTTCGCCCGTGATGAGTGCTTCGTTTACGTCAGCATCGCCCCACAGGATCTTGCAGTCGGCCGGCACCTGTTCGCCTGTGCGGATGAGGATGAGGTCGCCCGGGCGGAGGGTATCACTTTCAACTTCAAAAATATTTTCCGCATGGTGTTCATCGTACCCGATCATGTTGGCCATCACTTTCTGTGATTTCACCAGTTTGTCGAGCGCTTTCTGTGTGGAGGCAACAGAAGCATCTTCCATATAATTACCAAGGAATACCAGTGTGATGATGGTAGCGGTTGTTTCGTAAAACATGTAGTCGGCAGCCTGCCCGGTCAGCGTACCGTAAAGGCTGTATACAAAAGCGGCTACCGCGCCTATGGCCACCAGCAGGTTCATGTTGGGAATACCGTTGCGCAGGCTTTTCCAGGCACTGGCACCGAAGAAACTCATACCTACTACAAACACCGGAAGCGTAAGACCAAGCTGGACGTACGGATTCATCAGCCAGTGAAGGTGAAGGCCGGGTATCATGTGCAGCATCAGCACCAGGGTAAACGGAAGGCAGAACCAGAAGCGCTGCAGGTGCGAATGGAAGATGCCGGCCGAGGAGTGTTCATGGCCGTGACCATGTTCATCCGCCGTAACGGTGTAGCCGAGGTCTTTCAGGCCCCTGGACAAATGTTCAGTCTCCAGCGTTTCGTTCCGGTCAAAACTCACATCGCCGGTACCGAAATTGACGCGTACGTCATTCAGGCCCTGTTTTTCCAGGTATTTGCGGATGGTTAACGCACAGTTGGTGCAATCCATCCCTTCCACTTTCCATTGAATCTTGTCCATAATATTCTGCATTAATAACACCAGGCGGGCAATCTTGTTGCAAATTTAGCCACAGATCAAAACGGGAGGGAGTGAATTCAGTGCTTTCTTGGCAACCTCGTTGCTAAATCGGGTTTTTCGGTCCTTTTCCGATGGAACCAATTGTGTTGCCGGTTAATTTTACATCATGGAATTCAATTTCAGCCTGGGTGAATTATCACTCGCCGCAAAATGGTTCTGGGAAAATGCCGGGGATAATCGCGTGTTTGCTTTCCACGGGGAGATGGGCGCAGGAAAAACCACGCTGATCCAGGCCATCTGCCGGGAAAAAGGGGTACGTGAGGGAATGGGTAGCCCAACCTTTTCCATTATCAATGAATACCTGGCGGAAGATGGAGGTGGCACCATTTACCATATGGATCTTTACCGGTTGAAGTCGACTGCCGAGGCCGTGCAGGCAGGGGTGGAAGAATGTTTTTACAGTGGTTATCCCTGTTTTGTTGAATGGCCGGAAAAGGCGCCCGGGATTTTTCCGGAGGAAACCACGCAGGTCCGGATCCAAATACTGGATTCGTCCACCCGGCAACTCCAAATAGAAAGGAATTAAGTACTTTTGAAAGCGGCCCGACTGGCAGTTGCTGCCAGTTCCGCCAGCCTGGACATCCGGGTTGGACCACCGCCCATAATCAACTTCATGAGCCAGCAAAAACCAAGGATCAGCACGTCGTTCAGCTACGAAACGTTAGAAGAAACGCTGGATATTAAGCCAAAAACACAGGGAATGCTCATTGGTATTCCCAAGGAAATTGCATTCCAGGAAAACCGGATTGCGCTGACCCCCGACGCGGTGAGTGTATTGGTGAGTAACGGACACCAGGTGATGATTGAACATAATGCCGGGGATGCATCGCACTTCCGGGACAAGGATTACAGTGAGGCGGGGGCAAAAATTGTGTACGAACGTGAGCAGGTTTTCCAGGCGCCCATCCTGGTGAAGAGCGCGCCGGTCATTGATGAAGACCTGCCGTTGCTGCAGATGGGGCAGGTGATCATTTCGCCGATCCACCTGTCGGTACTGAAGGCCTCCATCCTGGAAAGCATGATGGAAAAAAGGATCACGGCTATTTCTTTTGAGAACCTCAAAGATGACAGCGATTCATATCCGATAGTGCGGTCCATGAGCGAGATTGCCGGCAGTGCGGTAATGCTGATTGCCGCGCAGTACCTGGGCTCAGCCAACCATGGAAAGGGCGTGTTGCTGGGTGGTATTTCGGGTATTGCTCCCACCAAGGTGATCATCATCGGGGCGGGCATTGTGGGCGAATATGCGGCCCGGGCGGCCCTGGCGCTGGGTGCTTCGGTGAAAGTATTTGACAATAGTGTATACCGGCTTAAAAGGCTGCAGAATAATATCGGCCATCGGTTGTGGACCTCGGTCATTGAACCAAGGATGCTGGCCAAACAGCTGAAGACCTGTGAAGTGGCGGTTGGTGCACTTGCATCGGAAACCGGCCGCACGCCAATGGTGGTTACTGAGGAAATGGTGAGTAATATGCGCCCGGGCTCGGTGGTGATCGATGTCAGTATCGACCGCGGCGGATGTTTTGAAACTTCAGAGATCACTTCACATGAACACCCGGTCTTCCTGAAATATGGTGTGATCCACTACTGTGTTCCCAATATACCATCCGGGTTCTCCCGCACGGCATCACAGGCTATCAGTAACGTGTTGATGCCATTGTTGCTGGAGGCCGCAGAGGAAGGTGGTTTTGAAAAGCTGGTGTGGCACCGCATCCACCTGCGTAGTGGTATTTACCTGTTCAAGGGTTCCCTCACCAACTTTTACCTGAGTGAAAGGTTTGACCTGAAATACACGGACCTCAACCTGCTCATCGCAAGCCAGCGCTGATCAAAACCAGTATTATTTTTTTCTGAAAAGGCAATGCCCTGGTGCCTTGCGTTCGTTGACTGGAGCCATTTACAGCCGATCATTGACTTTTTTTCGTTATCTTCGGCGCAATGGGTAAATGGATATTCATTTCACTTTTGCTGGTTATTTTTTCCGACCTGTCGGCCGGTCGGAGTTGCGTTTCCCCCGACAGGAAGACGCTGGCAACTGTTGAAGTGAAAATGATCCACGGCCAGGCTTCATTCAGTAATGCAGGACGTCCTGTTTCTTTTCCTCGACTGGTTTGCGGACACCTGGTATTACAGGACGCGGGTTTTCATCAGGGTCAGTTGCAGATATTGCAACCCCGGTTCCAGCTGAATAATATAAACTGCAGTTACGAATGCTGCAACAGGAAACAGATCGCTTCGGTTGAGCCCGTACTGAAAGACCATTTCCATCATTTGTTCCCTTTCTTTCATTTCTGGTAAACGTTCATACGATTAATACATTGAACAGTTTTTGCTGACGGCCATGGATCAACGGGCCGGAGTTTTTTTCGGATTAAACGGAATTGAAAAGATGCATTTAGCCCACCTCATAACAGACTTAGGACTTATACTTGGCGCTGCCGCCATCGTCACCATTTTGTTCAAATGGCTGAAACAGCCGTTGGTACTTGGTTACCTGATTGCAGGTTTCCTGGTTGGACCGCACTTCAACCTGCTGCCCACCATTGTTGAAACGGACAGCATCAGTGTATGGGCCGAAATGGGAGTGATCTTCCTCCTGTTCAGTCTTGGTCTTGAATTCAGTTTCAAAAAATTACTGAAGGTGGGTACCCCTGCATCCGTTACTGCGCTGGTAGAGGTGGTATTTATGCTGGTGGTGGGTTACGCAATCGGAACGTTACTTGGCTGGTCCAGGATCGACAGTATGTTCCTTGGGGGCATGCTTTGTATTTCCTCCACCACCATTATTATCCGCGCGTTCGACGAGCTGGGGGTAAAGGGCCATAAGTTTGCCAGCCTGGTATTCGGGATCCTGATTGTGGAGGACCTGGTGGCCATCATCCTGATGGTGTTGTTGTCGACCCTTGCCGTGAGTGCCAGCACAGCTGGGTGGGAAATGCTGATGGCGGTGGCCAAGCTGGTGTTTTTCCTGGTGCTCTGGTTTATCTCCGGCATTTTTTTCCTGCCCACTTTTTTAAGGAAGGCCCGGAGGTTTATGAATGACGAAATGCTGCTGATTACTTCGCTTTCGCTGTGTTTCCTGATGGTGTGGCTGGCAACGGAGGTTGGTTTTTCGCCTGCCCTTGGTGCTTTTATCATGGGTTCTATTCTTGCCGAAACCATTTATGCTGAAAAAATTGAACACCTCGTTAAACCGGTCAGGGACCTGTTCGGTGCGGTATTCTTTGTATCCGTGGGAATGATGTTTGACCCCGGTATGCTGGTGCAATATCTATGGCCGGTCATCCTGATCAGCGTGGTAACCATTGTCGGGCAGTCGTTCAGTACCACAATCGGTGCACTCATTTCCGGACAACCGCTGAAGTCCGCCGTGCAGGCGGGTATGAGCCTTTCGCAGATCGGGGAGTTCTCCTTCATCATCGCTACACTGGGGCTTTCACTGGGTGTAACCAGCGACTTCCTTTATCCCATTGCCGTGGCGGTGTCGGCCATCACCACCTTCACATCCCCTTACATGATCAAGGCCTCGGAACCCTTTTACCATTTCCTCGATAAACGTTTGCCCAACGGCTTCAAAAATGCAATCAACCGTTACAGCAGCAAGGCCCAGACCATTTCCAATACGACCGACTGGCAGGTCTATGTGCGGGATGGCATGGTCAATACGGTCCTGGTATCGGTGATTACATCGGCCATTGTACTGCTGTCGTCGTATTACCTGCTGCCGTTTACCAGGAATAAACTCGGCGACAATACCTGGGCAACCATCGTGGGTGCCGTTGGTGCATTACTCATCATGGCGCCGTTCCTGTGGTCACTGGCACTGAAGCAACACCGGAAGGACCTTGCTGAAAAATTTGTGGCGCAGAATAAATACCGGACCGGCATGCTGTTGTTGCAGCTATTCCGTACAGCCATTGCCATTGTCCTCATTGGTTTCCTGCTCGACCGCTTCTTTACCCCGCAGGTCGCTATTTATGTCACCATGGGAATACTGGTGCTGCTCATTATTTTTTCCCGCAAAATCCAGCAGTTGTATTCCCGCATTCGCGTCCGGTTCCTGGCCAATTATAATGAACGGGAAGAATTGAAAGGCAAGAAGGATATGCTGGCTCCATGGGATGCCCACATGGCCGAGTTCCGGATTTCAGCCGACATGCCGGGTATTGGCAAAACCCTTCGCGAACTCGCCTGGCGGGAAAGGTACGGGATCAATATTGCCATTATAGAGCGTGGAAATACGGTAATCAACACACCCAAACGCGGCCAGCGAGTGTTTCCGGGTGACGTATTGTTCATGATCGGTACGGATGACCAGCTTGACCAGTTCAGGAAAGACATGGAGGCGGAAATGGTTGCAACGGTAAAAAAGACAGCACCCGAAGTAGTACTCGAACATTTCAAGATCACTGATACATCCAGCTTCCATAATAAAAATATCCGCGAAGGCGAGATCCGCGAAAAAATCCATGGTATTGTGGTAGGGGTAGAGAATGAAGAGGGACGCCTTGTCAATCCCGATTCGTCTTATGTTATCAAGTCAGGCGATATCATCTGGGTGGTGGGCGACAAACGAAGATTACTCCTGCTGCAGAAATCGGAAGAGCTGCTTTAGCCACTCCGTTTCATCGCAACCGGGCAGCCCGGAGATTCTGATTCAGTAACAGAAATGGTATTTCAGTAAAAAATTGCATCACGGCCGGTACTCTGTATCGGCCTTTTTTTTAATGATTTCTACCTGAAACCCGGGACTAACAAGCGTTCAGTTGCGACAGCGTTTCAAAAAAAAATTAATTAAACGTTTGTTTAAATCAAACATTTGTTTAGTTTTGCTTTTTCTTTTACTGAATTATTATGGCAGAATACAACGAAAAACAGGTAAGGATTATGGAGGCGGCGGAAGTCCATTTCGCCGACCGTGGTTTTGAAGGTGCTTCCGTGAGGGAAATAGCCGAATCTGCGGGTGTTAACCTTGCCATGATCAACTATTATTTTGGCTCGAAGGAGAAACTGATGGAGGCGGTGTTCAGTCACCGGACAGCGCATTTTACCCTGCAGCTGGAGTCGATGGTAAACAACAAGGAACTGGAGCCGATGGCCAAAGTCGAAACGCTGGTAGATACCTATATTGACCGGTTGCTTACCCAGCAATGTTTTCACCGGATCCTGGTGCGTGAGCAGATGATGAGGAGCAACCATACGATTGTTGACCAGCTGGTGAAAATGAAGAAGACCAACCACAACCTCATCAAGGCATTGATCACCCAGGGCCAGAAGAAAGGGTTGTTCCGCAAAAATATCGATGTGAGCCTGTTGATGGCAACGTTGGTCGGTACGGTTGGTCACGTGGTATCCACCCAGCATTATTACAAGGAAACCAATGATCTCCAGGATATGTCGGATGAAGAGTTCAAAAAATACATCCGCAAAAAACTAAGTGTACACGTCAAAGCAATTTTTAAAGCAATACTTTCAAATGAAGATTAAGCAACTACTCCTGGTCGCTGTTATTTTGTCCGCCGCCAACAGCGGATGGGCACAGGAAAAGGCGCCGGCAACCGAAACCAGGCCACTTACGCTGAAGGAAGCGGTCGACCTTGGACTGAAAAACAGTCATGAGTTAAAGAACAGTGCAGCAAAAATCGACGAAGCTACTGCTGCGTTGAGGGAAGCGGTAGAACAAAAACTGCCCGGGGCGAAAGCATCCGGCTCTTACCTGCGGCTCAACAGTGCAAACATCAAGCTCAGGCAGGAACAGGATAACAGCGGCGGCACACCGCCGGATGAGCCAACGAAAGCACCAAAGGTTTCGCAGGCCATGTACGGACTCCTGAACCTGTCGCTGCCGATTTATGCCGGTGGTAAAATCCGCTATGGCATTGAGTCTTCGAGGTACCTGGCCGAAGCATCAAAGCTGGATGCAGACTTCCAGAAAGAGGAAGTGGCACAAAATATTGTCGAAGCATACATCAACCTTTATAAGGCAAAGGCCGCGGTGGAACTGGTAAAAGATAACCTGGCACAGTCGCAGCAACGGGTTAAGGATTTTACCAACCTGGAAAAAAACGGTATCCTGGCCCGGAACGACCTGCTGAAGGCCGAACTGCAGGCATCCAATACGGAACTGACCCTGCTCGATGTGCAGAACAACTGGGAGCTGGCCAACGTAAACATGGACCTGATGCTCGGGTTGCCGACCACCACCCGGCTTGAGCCGGATTCGTCCATTGCAGAAGCTGCTGAAGCGGTAATGCCACTTGAAGATTATGTGCAGTCAGCCCTCAAAGGCCGCAAGGACATCAGTGCGCTATCCCTGCAACGCAAAGCCACCGAAACCGGTGTCAAAATTGCGAAAGCAGATAAGTACCCCAGCCTGGCCCTGACCGGTGGTTACGTAGCCCTCGATGTACCCAAGGTACTGACAGTTACCAATGCCGTCAACATAGGGGTAGGTGTGTCATACGATATTGCATCGCTGTGGAAAAGCAAATCAAAAATCCAGCAGGCCGAAGCCCGCAGCCGCCAGATGATCCAGAATGAAGCGATTGTTGGCGACCAGGTGGTGCTGCAGGTGAACCAGAGTTATCTCAACCTGCTGAGCAGCCGGAAAAAAATTGAAGTGTATGCCAAAGCCGTTGAACAGGCACAGGAAAACTACCGCATCACGAAAAACAAATACGATAACAGCCTGGCAACAACAACCGACCTGCTGGATGCAGATGTGGCCAGCCTGCAGGCTAAGCTGAACTACGTATTCGCGAAGGCAGATGCCGTAGTTGCTTATGATAAATTATTACAGACAGCCGGTATGCCGGTTCAATAAATTAAACCACTGATCAAACAAATAAAGATGGCAACGACAGTTAACGAAACAGAAACAACAGCAGCACCTGCTCCTAAAAAACGGAACCCGGTATTTATCATTATCCTCGCGGTGCTTATCCTCGGTGGTGCGTGGTTCGGGATTTCAAAATACCAGCACTCGCTGCATCATGAAGACACGGATGACGCACAGGTCAGTTCCGACATCAGCCCGGTTATTCCCCGCGTGGCGGGTTACGTGCTGGAAGTGCGCGTAAAAGATAACCAGCAGGTAAAACGGGGTGACACCTTACTGGTGCTCGATAACCGCGACTACCAGGTAAAAGTGGAACAGGCCGAAGCCGCCCTGCAGATTGCCAAGAGCTCACTTGGGAGCGCACAGGCAACCAGCAGCGCGGCATTTTCCAACATCGCCACATCAAGGGCATCGATCGGTACCATTGATGCGCAGATTGCCCAGGCAAATGTGAGCCTGACCAGGGCTACGCAGGATTACAACCGGTATTC
>SDZZ01000503.1 GCA_004173255.1 Chitinophagaceae bacterium
GTCATAGACATTGCCTTCCAGCATGGTGATTCCGGAAAAGAATGGTTTGATGTCGGTCACATACGGACGGAGTTTTGAGTTGGCTCCGTCTGCTGCGATTACGAGGTCAGCATAGGCTGAATTGCCGTTTTTAAAATGCATGGTCCAGCCATGATGATCCCTCTGGTTAGCTTCTTTCGGATTCTCCTGAATGTCTTTTGGTATGGTTCCCGGATTCATACGAGATTTAGCATCCATTGACTGTAGGGCTTCCATTGAAATAAAATGACTGTCCCACACTACTGTTCCTGGTTTTAATGAATCCAGCAACATCCTGCGTAACACGCCCCGGTCAATCTCGGGCCGGAAGTACTGGTGGCCAAAGTCTTCCTCTTTAGGATGGTCATGATCGCTGTAAAGGACTTCCGCCTGCGGGTTGGTGATCACGGTACGGTCGGCCCCGGCCATAAAATGTTTTTTAAATTCTTCGAGTAACCCGGCCTTTGTGATGGCTGCGAGGCCTGACTCATCATGCAGGTCAAGCGGTGAGCCCTGCACGCGGGCATTTTTATCCAGGTCACGTTCGTATACTTTTACCTGTACATCCTGTAGTTGAAGTAACCTTGCGAGTGTGAGTCCGCCGGGACCTCCGCCAATAATCGCGACCTTTTTATCCTTTAATAGCATATTGTATCATTTGTTATGACACAAAACTATTTTGGTTTCATCACGGATAATAGAACAAATCGGTCATTCTTGTTTTTCGCCAGTTCTTTTGGCACTACGCCGGAGAACTCCCTGACCTCTTTGATAAAATGATTCTGGTCGGCGAAGTTCAGCTCAGGAAATAAGCGGCCATCGGCAATATGTTTGAGCGACTCCCGGAAGCGCAGGATTTTGCAGAATGTCTTCAATGAAAGCCCGAGTAGCTGGTTGAAATACCGGTTGATCTGCCGGCTGCTCCAGAATACTTTTTCGGAAAGTTCCTTCACAGACATTTCCCCGTGGGAGGCATAAACCAGTTGGAAGAGCTGGCGTTTTCGTTCGTCTACCTGATCTGGGATCATGGCCGTCAACACCAGCCTGGCTTTATTGGAAAATGTATCAAAGTTGGTCAGGTCGCTTTCCCCAAAATCCCAGAACCGGTCCGGCAATTCTTTCGCTGTATTTAATATGGATGCAATGGTTGTCGATAAAAGGTATTCGACACCGAGCGGTTTAAAGCTGATTGAATAGGTGAGGGTATGGGGCGCGATGGTTCGTTGTTCAGGTTCGGTTTCGAGCCCCATGAGCATTACGTGAAATGGGCCGGAATGTGATCGCGAAAAAAAAAGGTCGATTCGCCCGTCAGGAATGATCACAATTTCCTTTGCCTCACCCGATGAGTTGCCGAACATACCGATGTTTTCCACAAAATCAGCCAGCTCTTCCGGGGGTTCTATGAATTTATATTGGTATCCTTTGTCCATGGGATTGTTTCAGCGGTGCATGGGCGTATTAATTTTACCAGTTGACCTAAAACCCGCATCCAATGGGCGCTCCCGGAGGTGCAACCAGGTGGATGGATGGCTTTGCCTTATCCGGCGACTTCATTCGTTCCAATGCCAGCAATATTGACCCGCGCTGCATGTTATCTGTTGCTGCGGTCAGCCGGCTGTTCAGTTGTGCCTTCAATTTATCGATGCTGACGATCAATGCCCCACGCGTGGCAAACGAAGCATTCTCACTGGTGCTTCCCGCGAGCAGGTAGGTCAGGAAGAGTTGCTGGTTTTGTTGCTGGATCAGGCCCTGGAAACCCGTAAGCCCTTTCTCCGGGAACAGGCGGTTAATGATGGTAGTCAGTACTTCGTCAACGCCGGGGCCATTATATAAAAACTCGTATTCGGCGATCCGGTTTAGCCGGCTAACGTTCATGATTAATGAAATGGGCAGGTCGGCAGCCGATTCGGCCGCAGCCAGGGGATCGAAAGCCAGACCGGCTTTGCGGGGGAAAAGCTCCCGGTCGTATTCGTAGTCGGCCGGACGTGGAGGAATCATTTTCACCAGTCCAGCCGGGATTTCCAGGAATGTCGGATCCATACAATCCAGCAGACTGTTTAATGCCTTGAGCTGATCTTCTTTTGGAACAGCAGCGGTTACCACCTGCCCATCGCCTTTTAATGCGTACGTATACTTCATACCACCGATTACTTTGCTGGCGGCTTCCGCCTGGTAACGATGGAAGAGGTAGATCGGCACGAGCACGTCCTCCAGTGTGGCCATAGCGGCGCCCTTGCGGATGTTATTGATCCCAAAGGTCGATAATGCCTTTGCCCGCACTTTCAATACTGTTTGCAGTTCAGTCACCGCATCGGTGCCGTTATCCCACAGATGCGCAGTTGGGTGGAGGCCTGCGGGATCGCGGGCATCCCGATCGGATATAAAGGTGAGACCCTTCGACTGGGCGTCGGTCAGGATCTTATTAAGTTCAGCTTTTTCGTTGCTACCATTGGTAAATTCGCGGTAGCCGTAATTGATGGTGACCTTGTCCCAGTCGCCAATTTCATTGGTATATGCATTGGTTAAATCCAGTTCACCTGTTGAGTTCAGTTGTACCACTGGTGGTGGATAATCCATTACGCTGGCTCTGCCTTCTGAACTTGCAATATAGTTATGCATGATGCCGAGCGTATGCCCGATTTCATGTGCGGCCAGTTGTTTGAGCCGTTGCAATGCCATTTTCATCATCCGGTTTTCGCCTTGCAGGCTGTCGGATGTGAACGGGGCCAGAAGCCCCTGGGCGATCATATAGTCCTGGCGCACCCGCAGGGAACCCAGTGTCACATTGCCTTTCAGGATCTCGCCGGTTCGGGGGTCCACCACTGCATAACCATAACTCCATCCACGGGTGGCCCGGTGTACCCAGTTGATCATGTTGTAGCGCAGGTCCATCGGGTCGGCATCGTCGGGTAATAATTTCACCTGGAATGCATTGATAAATCCCGCCGCTTCGAACGCCTGGTTCCACCATTTAGCGCCTTCCATCAG
>SDZZ01000504.1 GCA_004173255.1 Chitinophagaceae bacterium
GGGCTGGGGTGGTGCCATATATAACGCAAACGCTTCTTCACCGGACATCAGCTATACCGAATTCACGGAGAATGCGGCTTTCAATGGCGGGGCAGTATTCAACAACACGTCCTCCTCACCGGCTATCAGTCATTGTAACTTCAAAACCAATAACGCCGGCAGCAACGGTGGTGCGATGGACAATGAACTTTCTTCTTCCCCGAAAATTAACTACTGCAAATTCTCAGAGAATTTCGCAACAAAAAATGGCGGGGCCATGGCCAACTACTCGCATTCCTCCCCGCAGGTTACCAACTCACTTTTTGCCAATAACTCCACGTATGGTTCGCTAAACAGCGTGGTGGTGTCAGGCGGTGGAGCCATGTTTAACAGCTTTGCTTGTTTGCCCATCATCACCAACTGTACCTTCAGCGGTAATAAGGTCACCTTTCCGGATGTGCACGGAGGTGGCGGCGCGGCTATCGCTTACAATAACCCGGACATCCCTGGGTATGATACGGCGTTCTCGGGTGGTAAAATCACCAACTGTATCTTCTGGGACAATATCGCAGCCAACGAATACAATGCAAATGGTTTCCGGGAAATATATGTGTCCGAAAAAGCAGGACCGTTGACCGTGACCAACAGCCTGATCCAGGGTTACGGGTCAGCCGGGTTCACGCTGAATTATACCGCGACCAGCTTTGTGCTGGCAGATCCTTTGTTTACCAACACCGAAGAGGGTGATTATACCTTACAGGAAAATAGTCCGGCCATCAACGTCGGACTCAACACCGGCTATCCCGGTGGTGTCGATTCATTAAACATTGCACTTGATCTTGCCGGGAAGAAACGCCTGGCCGCAGCCATCGTTGATATGGGTGCTTACGAATACCAGGGAGTAACAACTCTCAGTCAGTTCGCCACAAAGGCCGTGGGCGACTCCGTGCTGATCCGCTGGAATACCAGCGCCAATGTGACCGGTTTCCAGGTACAGCGTTCCGCCGATGGTACCGTATTCAGCAACATTGCAGCGATCCCTCCTGGTAGCAATCCCTACCAATACACCGATAATACCCCATCGCTGACGCATACCAATTACTATCGCATTAAACAAACGGACACCAATAACGACTCCACCTTTTCGGATGTCCGCACCGTTACCTTCCGTTATGTGAAGGCCAGTGGTAGTGCGGGCGGAACGGCACTGACCTGGGCGACGGCTTCGAACGACCTACAGAACGTATTGAACCAGGCGACAGCAGGCGATGAAATACGCGTTGCGGCAGGAACCTATATTCCGGTAAGGAAAGCCGACGCGCTTACGGTGATCACACTGAATGATCGTAACAACGCCTTTGTCATGAAGGACAGCGTTAACATCTATGGTGGTTTCGCGGCCAGTGGTACACCCGCCTTCAGCACACGCAACTGGGCGGCCAACAAAACTATCCTGAGTGGCAACACCGGTGCGGCAGACAGTACCGACAATACCTATCACGTGGTGATATCGGTTGGTAATACAACTGCTACCTTGCTCGATGGTTTTACCATAACCGGTGGGAACGGAAACGCTGGGGGAAATGTGATCATCAACTCCAACATCCTGTACCAGAACAGTGGAGCAGGTTTATACCTCCATAGTTCTTCCGTTGTTCTCGACCATGTGGTGTTTACCTCCAACGTGGCACAGAGTGGCGCCGCCCTGTACTGCAGGAACAGTTTTCCAGCTATTACTAATTCACTCTTTTATAAAAACATCGCCACCAACTATGGGAGCGGGGTGGTGAGTGATCTCCAATCAAAGCCGGTATTAACCAATACTACTTTTCACAATAACACCGCAACAGCAGGTACCCCCGGTGCGCTGTATACTTCCTTTAATTCCAGTATCAACCTGAGGAACAGCCTTGTTTACGGAAATAGCGGTGGAATTTATGGTGACAGGATTGACCTGAAATACAGCCTGGTCCAGGGAGTGATGGTTGATACCAGCGGAAACATTCCGGGAAATATCAACCCGTTATTTAAAGATGCTGACAAAGGCGACTACACCCTGCAATATTTTAGTCCGGTTATTAATAAAGGAAGTAACAGTCTTTATCCCGGTGGACAAACCGCGCTGGGTATCGCGAAAGACTTGGCCGACAGTGCCCGCCTCGTTGCAGGTGTCGTTGATATGGGCGCCTTTGAATACCCCAAAGCCGTTGACGCTGCAAAAGACAGCATCGGTGGGTTGAAACTCACACTGGCTGCAACGGGTGATACGGTAAACATCGCATGGACGGCACTCCTGGCCGACAGCAACGCGGTATTTGCCGTACAACATGCAATTGACAGTGTACATTTTGTCACCATCAAAACCGTAACAAACACAGGTAAATCCGGTGTGCCAACAACTTTCACGGCATTCGATGAGGGCCCTGAAAGTGGCATCAATTACTACCGCATCAAAGCCATCATCCAAAGCGGTGCTGACTCCTTATTCTCTGCGTTTGATACTATCAGCACCACTATTCGACCACCGGTGATCCGTTTTGTAAAACAGGGAGCATCCGGCAATGGATCTACCTGGCAGAACGCATCGGGCGATATCCAGGCCATGATCAATCTTTCCGAACGCAATGATGAAGTGTGGGTGGCAAAAGGAGCCTACCATCCCAACCGCAGGGCCGATAATACTGAAGTGATAACCCCGAACAACCGGCATAACTCATTTGTGTTGAAAAACCATGTCAAAGTCTACGGAGGGTTCATCGGTGGTGAAACCGATACCAGCCAGCGCAACTGGAGCAATAACGTCACCATCCTTAGTGGTGATTACAATGGCGACGATGGAGTGAGCGGATCGGCCGCAACCCGCAACCTGAAATTAACCGGCAATGATGAGAATGTAACGAATGTGGTGGTTTCGGTGAATGACGACCGTGGTACCACCCTGGATGGATTCACCATCACCGGGGGGCACTCGGCTTTTATTCAGACAGATCCTTCACCCAGTACAGCGATTACCGTAGAAGGAACCCT
>SDZZ01000505.1 GCA_004173255.1 Chitinophagaceae bacterium
GCCTTAGTTCAGTTGTTTTTTCATTGTTAATATATGGTGACTTCGGGGCGGATTTCTATCCGCCTCTCTTTTCCTGCACTAGCGGGAGTAAGGCACAGGTTTTGGATGAGTTGCGATAGTTTACCTAAACTCAAGCTTATGCGGAATTTCCAGGTCATTCCGGTTTTATTGGTGACAGCCCTCTTGTTGACTTCGGCCGTTTGTTCGGGGCTCAACAGGTTTGACCAGCTGGTCATCTTTATTTTTTCGATTTCCCCTTTTGCTGTGGCATGGACGGTCTACCGGGTTTTGCGGTTCGGCCTTTTCACTGGTACGGAGCTGAAGGATAACCAGGAGTTCGGTTATTCCTTAGGTTTCCAGCAGAACGCAGTCCGGGCTAGCGACGCTAAGTCCTAATGACATTGGACCACAATGGTATGGCTTCGATGTGACGCGGGGCTCAGGAACGGAATACCAAGGCTCAGCCCCCGAATGATCAGCAGGCAGCCGACCGCAATCTTCGTTATAGTAATTAATTGCCTGAGCCCGGAAAACAAACGGAGTTTTCTGCTGAATAATGCCATAGCTATCATCATTGGAGCAGTTCCTGCTCCAAAAAAGGCCATGAACAGTATGCTGTTGGTAATACATACCAAAGCTAATCCTGCAACAGGCCTGCTGATTGCCGTAGCGAAGTAATGGCCAATTGATATTTTATCTTGAGTTCAATAAGTTTCTGCACAGATTCAAGGGTTTTGTTTTCCCGCGTGTTTATCAGGAACAGCGAACTTTCTCCCATAGCGAAGCGCTGTTCCTCTGCACGCTGAAGTATCTGCAAACTATTATATGCAGTTTCCTGCAATCGGATCTGTTTTACCAGGGCGGTTATTTCATTGTACGATGCTTTTATTTTGTTTCCGATCGCCATGCGTTTTATGTTCCGGTCAAGTTGCGCTTCGGTGATAGCGATCCTGGCCTTCTTATACTCTCCGCGGGCCTGCGAGAAACGGAGCGGCATCACGAATGATAGTCCGTAGCGGTGGTTATTTGCAAATAAAACGGGATCAGTCGTTTTCAACAGGTTGTAGTTTTTTCCAAGCACATTGTAGTCGAGGTTTGCCTGGGGAAGAAGATCCTGGAACTTTAGTCGTTTGTCGATTTCCAGGACGTCAATTTTGTAATCCAGCAAAATCGCCTCGGGGTGATTTTCGACAGCAATAGTAAGCAATGAGTCGAGAGAAGGCAGCATCTGATCCTCTTTTCTCCTGGTAATTTCCTGGTCGTCCGGAACTATACCTTCAGGAATGGCTACCGGGAGGTCGCCCTCCGACCAGAGATATTCACTAAGTTCAAGCCCTGCATTTTGAAATTCCAACCATGCTTTTTCCCTGGTTACCTGGAAAGTCTGTAATTGTGCCAGCGCTTCAATTGTATCAACGGCGGCCCGGTCGCCCAGTTGAAATGCTTGCAGCGTTAACCGCAGGCGTGCTTTGTTTACCTGCACAAGATCATCGAGAAGTTTGTATTGCGCAAATTTTTCTGCCCAGTACCAGTATGACTTGATTGCATCACCAAATAACTGGTTGAGGATTTTTTGTTTTTCAACTGCTGATGCCTGCCGGGTTATGCGGGCCGTCTGCAGTACCGCGCGTCGTTTGTCTGTCAGCAGTCCTTTTGCGAGTGGAACAGTGACACCAAGGTAGTTGCTTTTACCGGTTGTCCTTGTCGGATCTGGCCTTGTGCCGTTAACGCTTTCAACACCGACCCTGAAGTCTGCGCCGATCCATGTCGGAAGGGTAAGTTCTGTGTTGAAATATTCATAATACCTGTTGTCGTCAACTGTTTTTTTACTTGTACCTGTTCTCAATCCAGGGTCAAAGCTGCCTTTTGCGCTTAATAGCCCGGCTTCAGCCATTTCAATTTTCAGGCTGGCCTGTTTTGCCACCGGATGATGCGCTTTCACGATCTCGAGAAGCTGGGCAGCGCCTAGTCGGTGAGTTTCATGCTGTGCAGCCACAGGAGTACTTAAGCAGCCACACAGTATGGAAGCGGCAGCCTGCCAATTCATAAAATTTTCCATCAATTTTTTCACGGCTGGCCGGGTTTACCTTTCAACTTTTCCGGGGTATAAAAATCAGCCGGAAACCCATTGATGTTGCGCCACAATTCGTACCATAAAGGCACATCAGCCAACAGGCCGATGCCAGTGGCACCGGTACCGATCTTAAGCTGTTGCGGCCAGGGCCTGTCGCCAGGATCTTCTTTCACAATCAGACGGAATTTGCCGTTGGCACTCAGATTCGTTTCCACTGCCGCTATTTCCCCCGCAAATGTTCCGGATGACGCTTCTGGCCAGCCACTGAAAACTATTGCCGGGAACCCGTCAAAAACCAGCCGCATTTTCTGTCCTTTGGAAAGCAGCGGCAGATCAACCGGCTCGACATAAATGTCAACCGCGTACTGAACATCCTGAGGTACGATTTCGGCAATCATATCCCCATCTTTAACAAACTCACCTATACCGGCCTTCTTTGCTTTTACGATCTGGCCCGACTGAGGTGCGGTGATAAAATACATACCGTTTCTTACCTGGTAGTTGGAGTATTCGTTCCGGAGTTTGGCAAGATCGGCCTGGCTACTGGCGATCGCTGTCAGTGACTGAAATTTTTCACCCTCTGCTTTGGCCATCTCCTGCTGGTTGTCCTGTTGCTGAAAGTTCATTTCAGTTGCCGTTATAAGAAGCTCCTGTCTGGAGCTCGCAAGCTTGTTTTCAGCGCTTGCTTTTTTAGCCATCGCACTCTGAAACTGAAGTTTCCTTAGTTCCAGCTGGGTCAGGGATACCAGTCCGCTATCATACATTGCTCTCTGCCTGTCGAGCTGTGTGGCAGCGATTTGCGATTCGGTTAATGCTGCAAGATTTTCTGCACTGTCAGCCTGTACTTTTGCCGAAAGTTGAGCCAGTTTGTTTTTTAGCTGGCTTAGCTTCAGTGGCAATGTATTGGTGA
>SDZZ01000084.1 GCA_004173255.1 Chitinophagaceae bacterium
GGTAATGGCGGCAGGTGCCGACTTTACCTTCATGGGACGCACCTTCATGTACGGCGTGGCGGCATTGGGTAAAGAAGGAGGTAATCACACTATTTCGATCCTTAAAAAACAACTGGTACAGGTGCTGCAGCAACTCGGTTGTGGCCGGCCCGGCCAGCTGTCGAATCACCTGATTCCGAAGGGCAGTTGAGATCAGGAGCGGAGGCATCGGCAATCATGTTGTTCATTACCTTTTGGAGAGCACGGATGCGCTGGCCGGCATGGTAGTTTTGGTGCGCCTTCACCATTAATTTTCCAGAAAATCACGCTGGTAATTCAGGGGTGTTTTTTTGGTGATCATTTTGAAATATTTGTGGAAACTGGAAAAGTTGAGGAAGCCACTTTCAAAACAGATTTGTTTGATGCTGATCCTGTTTTCGATCAGGAGTTTACAGGCCATGCTCACTCGTAACTCAATCAGGAAATTAGAATATGTTTTTTTCGTCTTGGTTTTGAAATAACGGCAGAATGAATGCGGGCTGATGCAGGCGACCGCCGCTATTTCACTGATCAGTATTTTGCGTTTATAATTTTCGAGCGAATACTGGTATACCTGGTTGATGCGGTCATTCTCCCCGTCGGTCAGTGATGGCTGGAACGATTCCGAACTCAGGCTACGGCAATTTTTATCCTCCGAAGCAACAAGTAATGCTTCCTGTAACAGTAATAACCTTCGCGGACCCGATGCATCCAGCATTTTTTCCAGTCCATGCCCCACTTCCTGCTGCACCCTGGAGGAAAGTTTAATTCCCCTTCCCGCCCGTTGTAATACTTTGCGCAGGGGCAGGTTCTCCGGTATTTCAAGGAATTCGCGGCCCCAGAAATTTTCCGAAAAATGGGCGACATAGATGTCCGGTTTGGTTAAAGGGTCGGAGAAGTAGTGCTGGTCAAAACTCCAGAAATGGGGGAGGTTGGCACCGATCAGGATGACGTCACCGGATTTAAAAGTTTCGATATGATCCCCGATCAGTTGCGTGCCCGAACCTTCCTTGATATAAATGAGTTCCACCTCCGGATGGTAATGCAGGTGGTTATTAACAAAGGGCACATTATCGCGCCGGATGGTAAAAGAGGAAGCTGGACCGGATGTGACTTTTAACAGCTGGGGTTTCATTTGCACGCAACAGTTGACTATTGCCAAAAGTATTGAATTTGGCCGAGGTTGTAGTAATTTCAGGCAAACCCTAAATCAGACTATTATGGAGATCAAACGCTGTGGATCGCAGGCCTCTGCACAGGGGCCGGCCGAATATTTCAGTGGGGTGGTGCGGGTGGATCCGCTGATGAGTCCCCCCGAACCGGCGCGCGTCGCTATGGCCCATGTTACCTTTGAACCATCTGCCCGCACGGCCTGGCATACCCATCCGCTGGGTCAAACGCTGATCGTGACTTACGGCATGGGATGGGTGCAACGCAAAGGCGGTAAACGGGAAGAAATCCGCGCGGGTGATGTAGTCTACTTTGAGCCCAACGAAAAACACTGGCATGGTGCAACCGATAGTACCGGTATGAGCCATATTGCGATCCAGGAAAAACTCAACGGGTCGCCGGTTGACTGGATGGAAAAAGTAACCGATGATGAATATAATCCCTGATTAAACCGGCGATGGTTGCAACGACCTGTCGTGCAGGGTGGGGATTACCTCATTCCATTTTAAATTATTACGATGCCATTGAAGAACCTGTTCCTTTTTACGCTCCTTGTTTTTTCTTCCGTTATCGTTTCGGGGCAGAAGTCTGACATAACAAATGATGCCAGACGGGCAAAGCTATTCTTCGGCAATGGTAAACTGCA
The DNA here is from genome assembly GCA_004173255.1 of Chitinophagaceae bacterium. GTDB lineage: Bacteria > Bacteroidota > Bacteroidia > Chitinophagales > Chitinophagaceae > JBEVJC01. The sequence continues at coordinate 1,835 of SDZZ01000084.1, forward strand.
ACTCGAACTGGATTACCATGGCCAGGTCAATATTTCGTTACTCCAGGTAAATGGACAAAAAGTTATAGCAGGGGACACCGGGGTTTATTCAGCGTTCCAGCTGGGTGGTACTGTTTTTTCGACACTCCATCTTGCTGCTGATCCAACAGTACGTATCAAGGGAAATAAAGTGATTGTAAGCGGGATCCATTACGGCAACGACAGGTTGACCGTTACCGAGCGTTGGACTTTTACCATTACCCCCGACTCCATCCGTTTTGGGATTGACCGTACGCTGTCGGATGCAGCCCTGGTTGAAAAAATGTCGGTACCGGTTTTTACTTTTAATAATATTAACACCTGGGAAGGGGCATACCAGGATTATGGCGGGTTGGCCTGGTTTTACCTGTTCAACAAAAAACTCGATACATACGGAGTGCATAGCAGCTCGTCACGGTTCTGGGACAGCCGGACCGGCAATGGCCTCAAGGTTTCCGTACAGGTATCCGGCCAGCAGGTAGCTATGGATTACCGTCGTACAATGACTGACCAGCTTGCATACAGTATCATGTTTGACAGGAATGAAGCGCTTCCGCGTTTTGATCCCGGCACCAACCGCCGCAGGTACACGCGGGACACTTCGGTCAGTGTATGGTCACCGGTTCACGTTACGGCCGGGAAAACGCACCAGGAAATCAGCCTGCGTTATTTTGATTTTGCGCAGGAATTCAATCGCGGAAAACTGGCCGGCATCAATGGTGAACAGGTGAGTGCCGTGCTTAACACCATTGCCCGCATCGGGGTGATCGATAAACAACACTTTGGGGGAAATAGCTGGCACACACCCTACGGGCCAATCTGCCTGCATGAACAATACATCGCGCAGATGGGGCTGGCCATTAACGACAATACCTATCTGACCGGTTACCGTGACTGCCTGGATTTTTACCGGGACAATGCCATTCGTCCCGATGGACGCGTATGGCCACGGTGGGCTTACAGTAATGAGGATGCGATGCCAGGGGTGTATACTGATAAAGGTTTTTACGAGGCACAATGGGGCTACCTGCTGGATTCGAACCCTGATTATGTAATGAATGTATCGGAACTGTACGACCAGAATGGCGACCTGGCCTGGGTACGCAGCCATAAGCAATCCTGCGAAAAAGCACTGGACTGGATCCTGCAACGCGATAGCAACGGTAACGGCCTGGTGGAAATGATGACCGATCACACTGCACAGCGCAAAGGGAGCGACTGGATCGATATCATCTGGGCCTCTTTTGAAAATGCATTCGTGAATGCGAAACTGTACCGTTCACTCCGGTTATGGTCTGCTATAGAAGAACAGCTGGGCGATAGGGCAAGATCATTGTCCTATCACAACGCCGCCGTTAAATTGAAAACAGCGTTTAATAAACCAGCCAGCCAGGGCGGATTCTGGGACGAACAAAACAAATGTTATGTGCACTGGCTCGACAAGGATGGTTCAAAACATGGCCGCAATATGGTTACCCCGGTCAATTTTATGGCCATTGCTTACGGCATCTGCGATGACCGGTCACGCGCGCAACAAATACTTGATGATATTGAAACAGGCATGGTCAGGGAAAACCTTTTCTTCTGGCCTCTTTGCATGACCAGCTACGGGCCAGGCGAGGGGAACGACTGGCAGTTCCCTTTTCCTGAATATGAAAATGGTGACCTGTTCCTGTCCTGGGGCTCGGTGGCAGTAAAGGCTTATGCCATGTACAAACCTGAGCTGGCATTGAAGTATGTTTACAATGTGCTGAACCAGTATTCGAAAGATGGTCTTGCATTCCAGCGGTACGGGCGCAAACAACAGGATGGCCGTGGCGATGACATCCTTTCCGGGAACAGCCTGTCCGTGGTTGGGCTGTACCAGTCCATATACGGCGTCAATCCGCTGTACAACCGCTTTTACCTCGATCCTCATATAACGACCGCCCTGGCCGGTACCGAATTGAAATACTGGTACCGCAACCAGCAGCTGACTATCGGCCTGGATACAAACAAGTACACCGTCTCGAATGACAGGTTCTCCGTTACCGACCAGCATGATTTCGGTTTCTCGGCAGAGCGGTATAAACTGTCGTACTTCCATGGCAACAGCGTTACACCGTCCTTTACACTGAAAGACTATAGCAAAGACAAAATCACCGTGGAGTTTATCGAATGGACAGACAGTGTTGTATCCTGGAAGCAGGAGTGCCGGCCTGCGCTTAAACGGCAAATCAGTTACACGATAGGTGGCCTGCAACCGGATACACGGTACTGGCTTTTTATTGACAAGTCGCTCCGCCGGGAACTCCGGTCGGATAAAAACGGGATCATTGTAACGGGTTCCGGGTATGGTACCGGTTTGTATGAATTAAAAAAGCTGGAACGGTAGGCATTCGTTTGCGAGAAAAATGAAACGGGAATCAATCCTGTACGGAAAGAAAATCGGAACAGTAATCAATCCTGCACGGAATGAAACTCGGGACACTAATCATTAAACCCTGTTTATGAAATATTTTGTTTGTACCCTCGTCGCTGTTATGCTATCAGGCAAGCTGCTGGCCCAGCAAACCGTTAATAATCCTGGTGCGCAAGCGTTGCCCGACTCGGTCATCAGCAAACTAAAGACTGGTGTCGCGGGTTTTATGGAACGGTATCATTCACCTTCGATGGTCGTTGCCATTGTACATAGCGGGAATATTGTTTTTACTGAGGCCCTTGGTTTTGCCAACCTGGAAAAACGGATCCCTGCGGGTATTGATTATCCCTATCCGGTACTTTCCGTTTCCAAACTGTTTACGGCCACCATGCTGATGCAGTTAAAAGAACGCGGCCAGCTGCGACTGGAAGATGATGTGGCAAAATACCTTCCTGAATTTAAAGGTGGATTCAATGACAAAGGAAGGAGCGGGGTATCCCTGTTGCAGCTGGCCACGCATACATCGGGTCTTCCACGGAACTCGCAGGCCGACCTGGTATTTGCAAAACAGGTGGATGAATGGATTATAACCCGGAAGCCAATGAGCGCACTTACACCGGCCACTAAAGATGCCTTGCTGCAGTCACTCCCTGCCATTCGGGCCCAGTACGAACCATACAAATTTCTTTCATACGGTGACCGCCTGTATTCTAACCTTGGGTATTGTATGCTGGGTATCGCTGGTGAACGCGCAGCTAAAAAAGATTACCGTCTTTTTATCAACCAGCATATTTTCCAGCCATTGCACATGGCTGCCAGCGGGTTTGACCAGGACGAAAAAAAACCGGTATTGGCTATCGGGTATTTCTATGATGACAGTGCAAAAACTTTTATCCCGACCCCGCCATTCCATTCCAATGGAGCGCTGTATGCCGGTGGCATGTATTCTACGGCACGTGACCTGGCAAAATTCATCAGCTTCCAGTTTGACACCACCGCAGAGGCTGGTAAGGTGCTGTCCGCCGCCAACCGGGCCATGATGGCTGCTTTCCGAATTGGATGGAAACCGGATTTCCCGTTTGTATTGCATGAGGGCGCCATGCTCGGTTACCGTTGTATTGTAGTGTGCAACCCCGATCTGAAACTCGGTTGGGTAATCCTCACGAATACCTCGGAATTTGAGTTTTCCCGGATCAACCGGTATTTCGCTGAATTGCTGACGCCCGTATTTACCCCCGGCGCACAACCCGGCATTGAAAAGTTTGCCGGTGAATACCAGCTGGAAGGAACTTCTGAAAAGTTCACCATCACGTTGAAGGACGGCCAGCTTTATTCCGGATACCTGGCAGGCATCGCGCCGGCAGTGGCTTTAACCCGCTATGGTCCGCTGCGGTTCCGGGCCGCAGGGCGTGGGGCTTATACTATTTCGTATGAATTTGTATCCGACCCGGCGGGAGTTGTGCGATCGCTTACACTCGGGCAGTTGAAATGGATCAGGATTGGTGAATGAAAATCGGTACTTTAGGAAAAGGGTTGGAACTCCCGTACCGCTCCCGCTCCTGACCATTAACTTATTTCGATCCCTCTCAACTACGATCCATGCGGAAATATTCTTCCCTGCTGGCTTTAACTGCCAGTATTTATTGTTGTATGGTTATGTCCTGCGGCGGGACTGACAATAAACCGGAAACTAAAACAGCGGTAAGCGACAGGCCTGCCGGGTGTGGCCCTGTCGAAGTTTCCGACAAGGCATGGTTTACGTCCGGCAAAAAAGCATTGCTTTTTGATGGGTTCGATGTAATGCCCTATCCAATTACCACCAAAAGCGATGAAGCCCGGCAATATTTCAACCAGGGATTACTGCTTTCATTTGCTTTCAACCACGCAGAAGCGGCACGTTCTTTTTTTCAAGTCACCAGGCTCGATCCCGCCTGCGCCATGGGCTGGTGGGGACTGGCTTATGTTCTGGGTCCAAATTATAATGCGGGGATGGAAAAAGACAACTTTGAGCGCGCGTACGAAGCGGCATCAAAAGCCAGAAAGATGGCCCCACAGGCATCCGTAAAGGAACAAGACCTGATCCGCGCCCTGTCTGCCCGTTATTCCGCTGATACCAGCATAACCCGCGCGGTTCTCGATTCAGCTTTTGCATCGGAAATGCGGACAGTGGCTGCAAAGTATCCGGAAGATGTGACCATCAAGTCTCTCTTTGCGGAAGCCGTTATGGACATACATCCCTGGAATTTGTGGAACAAGGATGGTTCACCCCAGCCGTGGACCACGGAAATCATGCAGGTACTGAAAGATGCACTCCATCTGGAGCCGCGGCATGCCGGGGCGAATCACTTTTATGTGCATGTAATGGAAATGTCGAAAGATGCCGGACAGGCCATGGCGAGTGCAGACCTGTTGCGCGAACTGGTCCCGGGATCGGGTCACCTGGTACACATGCCTTCCCATACCTACATCCGCACTGGCAGGTATCATGATGGCGTCATTTCCAACCAGCAAGCCTCATTAAAAGATAGCATATACATGGGAGCATGCCATGCCCAGGGCATCTACCCGCTGGCTTATTATCCGCACAACTACCACTTCATGGCAGCATGCGCCACCCTCAGCGGCGAAAGTGCGTTGGCATTAAAGGGTGCGGTGTCAACTGCAAGGCACGCGGAGAAGAGCCTGATGACTGACCCTTCCTGGTCCACCCTGCAGCATTATTACACCATCCCCTGGTATGTGGAAACTAAGTTTGGTAGGTGGGACCAAATCCTGGCAACACCGCAGCCCGATGGCAGGTTCAAATACCCGGTCGCGATCTGGCATTATGCGCGGGGTATGGCCCTGCTTGCAAAAAACAATATTGCTGAGGCCAAACAGCAACTCGCTGCTATTACTTTGGCAATGACGGACACCACGATCCGTGAACTCACCATCTGGGGTATCAACAACCTGTTCGACCTGTGTGCCATTGCACAGCAAACATTAACCGGGGAAATCCTCGCAAAGGAAAAAAAATACGCCGCGGCAATTGAAGCACTCACCGATGCAGTGAAAAAAGAAGATGCGTTAAATTATGACGAACCGCCAGACTGGTTCTTTTCTGTGCGACATCATCTGGGTGCAGTGCTGGTGGAGGCCGGCAAATTCAATGAAGCAATCGGCGTATACAAACAAGACCTGATGGTGTATCCGGAGAATGGGTGGGCTTTTGCCGGACTGGTCAACGCGTACAAGGGGCTGCATGATGAAAACGGCAGGGAGGTTGCGGCCGAAGCGTTCAAACGTGCGTGGAAATTTGCTGATATCCAGCTTTCTTCTTCAAGGATTTTATAATATACTTATGACCGGACAATTCAAACCCGCTTTCCGTTTTTTATGGAAACGTAAATCATTTGCGTTCCTTAATATTTTTGGCCTTGCTGTGGGTATTGCTGCCAGCCTGGTGATTTTCCTGCTGATCAAAAATGAATTCAGTTATGACCGATACCACAAAAACGAAGCTCATATTTACCGGTTGGTGACGGAGATCAGCAATCGTAATACAGGTGAAATTATTGAGCGGAATAAAGGGGTGCCCGTGCCGTTGTCGGCTGCTGTGCGAAATGATTTCCCTGAGCTGAAAGCCGGAGTGATAGCCAGTTTTGGCCAGGCACAGGTTTATGTGCCGGGCGCCAGCGGTACACCTGAAGATGAAAAACGATTCAAAGAAAACGAGGGACTGTTCTGGGCAGAGCCCCAGTTTTTTGACATGTTCGACTTTAACTGGATCGCTGGAAATGCCAGCCGGTTGAAGGAACCAAATACGCTGGTCATCCAGGAGTCGTTCGCAAAAAGATATTTCGGAAGTGCACAGGAGGCAATCGGCCGGCGGGTTGAATTGTGGTCGTTCCGTATACCATTGCAGGTAGTAGGGGTGTACAAGGACATTCCGTCCAACACCGACCTGCCAGTACAATTTGCCGGGTCTTATGCTACCTTGCTTGGGCTGTATGGCAAACGGGATGATCCAATGACGTTCTGGGATTTTACCCCATCCAATACCACCTGTTACCTTTATGCGCCGGGAAATGCTGATATAGAATCAGTCACAGCCCGGTTACCTGCTTTTGTCAGTAAGTATTACAAGGATAAACCTGAAATCAAACGCTCACTTGTTCCCCAGCCGCTGGTCTCCATACACCTGAACGAAGACTTTAATGGATATACCCGAAACCGTTTACTGGGTAAGGAGCTATGGTCGCTGGGGCTGATAGGCGCCTTCCTGTTGCTGGTGGCCTGCGTTAACTTTATCAATCTGTCAACCGCGCAATCGGTTAACCGCGCCCGGGAAATTGGTGTTCGGAAAGTATTGGGGTCAAACAGGAAACAACTGGTCAGCCAATTCCTCCAGGAAACCGCAATCATTACTTTTTTCGCCTTGCTCGTGGGAGTGAGCCTGGCAGCGCTTTCCCTGCCGTTTGTAAATGGCCTGATGCATAAGGGGCTGTCGCTCGATCTTATTCATGAACCTGCTATCCTTTTTTACCTGCTTATAACCGGTATATTGGTCACACTACTCGCCGGAAGTTACCCGGCACTGGTACTTTCAGGTTTCAGTCCATCACAGGTGTTCCGGAGTAAACTTACCGGCAGGTCCAACGCCGGCATTTATCTGCGTCGCAGCCTGGTGGTATTTCAGTTCGTGGTAGCGCAGCTGCTGATCATTGCAACCATTGTGGTGGTACGCCAGATGGATTTTTTCCGTAACCAGCCAATCGGGATCGAAAAGGACGGAATCGTACTGGTCAACCTTCCGTCCGACAGCGCGCTCAAAACCCGATACCCTTCACTTGTTTCCCGTATTGAACGGGTCGACGGTGTACAGTCGGCCAGTTTATGCATGGACGCACCCACCACCTTATGGGGCACACAGGAAGATCTCTATTACCAGGGTGAGCCCATCAAAAAGGACTTCACGGTAACACATCAGTTTGCGGACACCGGTTATTTCCGCACATTCGGTATCAACCTGCTGGCTGGTCGCATTCCATTTTTCAGCGATAGCACAGTGGAACTGGTCGTAAATGAAACACTGGTTAACAAATTAGGGATCCGTGACAAACATGACATCCTTGGAAGGCAGCTTTCGTTTGATGGAGAACATCGGTTTACCGTGGTCGGCGTGTGCAGGGATTACAACAGCCTTTCGCTTCGCGAGGCAATTGTACCCCTTGTCATTTCGTCAGAATATGATTACTACGAGTGGATTGCCATCCGGACTTCCCGTGGAAATTTTTTAACAACGCTGGATAATATACACAAAACATTTTCGTCCATTTATCCCACCTATATGTACGACCAGGTGTTTTTCGATGAACAGCTGGAAACTTTTTACCAGTATGAAGGCATGGTGTCACAATTGTTCAAGGTGTTTGCCGGACTCGCGATCCTGATCTCCTGTCTTGGGCTGTATGGACTGATTTCATTTATGGCAGTACAGAAAACAAAAGAAGTTGGCATCCGCAAGGTATTAGGCGCATCGGTCCGGAGCATCATGTTCCTGTTCTCGCGCGAATTTACCTGGCTGATTATAACAGCATTCCTGATCGCCGCACCGGTCGGTTATTTCCTGATGAAAAAATGGCTGCAGGGATTTTATTACCATATCAACCTCGGTTGGATCATCTTTTTACTCGCGATCATTTCAACCCTGATCATTGCCTGGATGACGGTGGGGTACAAGGCGTTCCGGGCTGCGGTGGTTAACCCGGTTAAAAGTTTGAGATCGGAGTAAATAAAAAGCCATCCCAAACGGGATGACCTCAGATCCTAAGCCGGACGGTAATTAGGACGCGGGTTCAAAATAAGATGAATTTCCGGTATCACCCAACGTTGTATTTAAAACCGGGTTTACCTGGAGGGTAGAATATTGGGTTGGATCCCGACACCAAGTGCCGCGTGCTCATGAGCGAATTCCTGTCAAATCCCCTGTTTACGGGTAAATCAATGCCCCCTGTCAGGGAAAAAGGGGAAAGGATGGGTATTGAATAATGGGATTACTACGGGGAAATCATTGGCATTATTTTGACCGCAATCAAGTCAAACAGTTACATATGTCCGAACCTTATCCTGCCCCCACAAGCCTTTTACTGGTCGATGATGAACAAGACCTGCTCGACCTCATGCAGATCGGGCTTACTGCAAAGGGCTATAAAGTAGCCGTTTCAACCAATGGTGATGACCTGCTTGATATCGTTGCCCGCACCGCTCCCGATGCAATACTACTCGACCTGCAGATGGACGGGGTCGACGGCAGTACCGTATGCCATCTATTACGACACAACACCAGCACCTCAAAAATTCCTATAGTAATACTTTCCGGTAACGCCGATATTGAATCAGTGGCGCACGAATGCGGCGCCCATTCCTTTCTTCAGAAACCATTCAGTGCGACTAAAGTGGATGCAGAATTGAAACGCGTGCTCCTTATGGTACCGTAAAAAGGAAGTCCTCAAAAATAGTGACGCCTGTACCACATCAACGTGTGTTTGGGGTGATGACGGGTTAAATTTTAAAGGGTAAAAAAACCGAAATCGTTATCTTGGGATTATCACAAAAATCAACCCATGAGAGTAGCCGGTATCACGCTGTTATTACTTGCCTGCCTGTTTTATCCAACATCTCCTTTTGGCCAGACCACCAAGCCTCCTGCACTCTCCTCTATTAAGGAAGCGGATATTAAAAGGGATGTGTATGCTTTGGCCGATGATCATTTCCGCGGCCGGGAGGCTGGTACGCCGGATGAATTAAAAGTAGCGGTATGGTGGGCCGATGAATTGAGAAAAGCGGGGGTGGCCCCGGCGGGTGATGATGGTACCTATTTCCAGTTTTTTAATCTCTGGCGGAATCGTGTTTCAGCAGCAAGTACAGTTAAAATCGGATCATCAGCACTGGTGCTGTGGCAGGATGTACTGGTTGCCTTTACTGCACCGGCAAATGTATCATCCACGGTGGTGTACGCAGGCAAGGCTGATAAATCTACGCTCGACTCCCTGGACCTTAGGGGAAAGGTAGTGGCAGTGGAGGTTTCACCAGATTCAATCAACCTGGCAGTAAGCCTGCCGGAGAGGCGTTATCCGTCTTATGTGTACCGGAAGTACGGAATTGACCTGGTGGCCCGTGGTGCTGCCGGTATTATTTTTATTGCCGATGCAATGGGGGAGAAGAGCTGGCCTGCTGTATTACCGGCACTGACAAGGGGCAGTTACGATATTGATGGAGGTCCGAATGTGAACATGTCGCCAAGAGTACCGGTTTTGTGGGTACATGGAAATAATACAGCGACATTGAAAGGCAACCCGGTAGCGGAGATCAGCATTGCGATGGAGCATTTCTCCTACCCGTCAGTGAACGTGATCGGGAAAGTGGCGGGAACTGACCCTGTACGGAAGACGGAGTTTGTACTATACAGCGGACACAATGATCACGACGGTATACGTACACCCTATGGCAATGACTCCATTTATAATGGTGCCGATGACAATGCCAGCGTGAGTGGTGCCATGCTCGCCATTGCGCGTGCGTTTAAGAAGGCACCGGCCAAACGATCGGTGCTATTTGTTTTCCATGGAGCAGAAGAACGCGGCTTGCTGGGTTCGAGATTCTTTGTTGCTAACCCAACCGTAGATAAAAATTCCATTGTTGCTGTGTTGAACGGGGACATGATCGGGTACAACAGTATTGACAGCGCCGTGCTGATGGGGGTACAGCCACCACATTTGAATTCACCGGATCTCGTGAAGATGGCCTTGGATGCGAACCGGGAGGGGAATGCATTCAGGCTGGATACGATGTGGGATAAAGCCGATCATATTGAAGGCTGGTACTTCCGGAGTGACCACCTGCCCTATGCCCGGGCAGGATACCCGGCCATATTTTATTCGAGTTTGCTTCACCCCATTTACCATACCCCTATGGATGAAGCGAAGGTGCTTGATTATAACAAAATTAAAAAAATGGCCGACTGGATGTACCGGACAGGATGGAAGTTGGCCAATGCGCCGAAACGGCCGGCACTGCTGCCGGGTTTCAAACTCGAGCGATAGTTTATTCTTCCCCGTAGTGTTTCCTCAGGCCCCCGATCATCCATCCGGCAACCACGCCACCGAAAACATACCACGCAACAGTCATCATCTTGGTAGCCGTCGTTTTCGTAATAGGGGTGTCGTCAACCGGTCCCGAACTCGCAATACCAAGGGTTCCCAATCCAACCGCAAGTCCGTAAACCGCGCCCCTCGGTACCAGGTTCGACTCTTTTCCCTGCCCGATCATGGAGTAAAAAAAGGCGTTCGACGCAAGGTCCGCTGCCAGCGTAACGCCTGTCAGCGTGTTACCTTCCGGCGCATCATGCCCGGTCCATTCGATTGCTTTGGCCGTTGCTTCTTCGCCTACTTCATCGATATGCGGTGCATCAGGCTGCAACTTCTTCATCGTTTCGTGCAGGATGTTCAGGGCTACCGCACCAGCCAGGCCGCCAAGGAGATTATGGATCAGTTTCATGATTAATTTTTTATAAGGGTTCCATAAACCGTACCATGATGCTAACGTTTTTCGACCCAGACAGACACACTGCCTGCTGCTACATGGAACTCGGCCCAGCCATCCTCATTGATGGTCACTTCCTGCGCCATTTTGCCGGTGAGGTCAATAAAAGTTTTGCCTTTGTGCCGGGCACCTATTTCCATCGATTTAAACCCATCGTCACCATTGGACAGCAACACTGCGCAACCAGATCCGGCGTTATCATCCGTGCCTTCCCTGGTCCAGCCAATGCAATTCGCATGGTCAAAATATTCACGTTGCATACCGTATGCATATTCGTTGCGGGCCTTCATCAGCAGTTCAATGTTTTCCGTTTTGTCCAGGAAAATTTCATGGTCA
>SDZZ01000506.1 GCA_004173255.1 Chitinophagaceae bacterium
TCATTGATATCGTCCTGGATAGTATAGCTACTGGGAATGCGCATTAACTTAAATGTATGGTTTCAATTAGTTCTGAGAAAGCAATGCCGACGGCGACATAAAAACAGAAATCTTGCAGTAATCAGGCCTAACCGTGGGTGAATTTAAGGGAAAAACATTGCTCCACAATCGACTTAGGGGAGGGGGTACCAGGGTCCGGGTTTACCCGGATAGTCACGATACCAGACCGGCCTTCAGCAAATCTGGCAACCGGGCGGCATGGGATATGAATCCACGTCGGAAACCGGCTGTTTACCTATTCCGGGCCAGGGGGCCACAGTGTTGTCCATGGCAGTCGATGCCGCTGGCTATAAATGGATCGGCACGGCCGGGGATGGTTTATTCAGGTATAAAGAAAAATAAAAAGGCCCGGTCAATCTGACCAGGCCTGAATGTTATGTATCGGGAAATGAATTGCGTGGGTAAATTATACGGAGAGTTTTCCTTCAATCGAATCGTCCATTGTTTTACCCATTACTGCACCGGCAAGTTGTTTGGCAAAGGCCACTACCTGGCCGTGTTTATTATCCCAGTAGTATCCATCGTCGGGCGTAACCTGTATCACCGTAACACGCGGATCATCGATCCCTTCGGTAAACCAGGTTTTTAAAATTGGTTCCCACAGCTCCTTGATTTTTGCTTTGTCTTTACTGATCAAAGCTGTTCCCTTTACACTAAGGAAATCCGAATAAGTTGATCCCTGGAAAAGCAACTGGACATTACTGTCCATCTTAATCTCTTCGTTTTTATGACTGTCCACCGAACTCAGGAACCAGAATGTACCATCGTCATCAATCTTCTGGACCGACATAGGCCTGGTTGCGAAAGGCTGGCCATTGGACGTGTTGGTACAGAAGAAACAGTTCTTTGCTTTTTCGGTAAGCTCCTTCATTTTCTTCGCCGCTTCACTTCCGCTCAGATCCCTGTGATTTTCTTCTTCCTGGTTTTTATTAATGCTATCCATAACTTTTTTTCTTTTAAGGATAAAAAAATCAGGCCAATAAGTTTCAGGCGGGAAATGTGGGAATGCAGGGAACAATCTCTACGATCCGCTAATGCCGGGTATTTCGGGTCACGATTGTTGAAGCAGACCACTCCAACGTGAACGCATGCTTCAACAAAATTGATAGTGCCGCAACTGCTTGCTTTGATACCGGTTGCCAATTCGCTATCCTGTAGTTCGCTGCACAGTGAAGGTGTGAGAGATGGTCTCTGACGGCATCAAGTCGTCAGTGCAGGTCCAATCAATTTCATTCCATGTTCAAGGTGGATTTTTTCCACTTCCTCTTTTGTTGGTGGAGCTTTGAAACCATTCATTACCCGGAAAAAATCTTCCATATTCCCTGCCGGCTGTACCTGGTAAATCATTTTCCCCTGATCGGTAAGCTGGACCCAGGTGTGCGCCACATTGCGCGGCAGGAAGACCGTATCGCCTGCAGTCACTTCCATGGTGTTTCCACCAACTACGAACCGGTATCGACCCTCCACCACATAAAAAATTTCGTCCTGGGCCAAATGGAGATGCATCGATGGACCTGTCTTTGCCAGGCCGGTATATTCAAACATGGCCAGCGCTCCGTCGGTATCTGCGCCGGAAATCTTGCAGTCGTTCGGATGTATACCCTTGAACATAATCTTTTCCTCCGTCCGGGCCTTGCCGGCTTTTACCAGGAAGGGATTTTTTTCTGAAACCTGTAATGACCACGGGTTGGCCATTACAGCCACGGGGGTAAGGGCCAGGCTGGTAAAAAGGAATTTTCTTCTTTGCATCGTGTTTCATTTAATAAGGCAAAGATGAAACTGGAATCCGGGTGGGCACTGGTAAGAATCCGACATTTATTTTTCTATCAGCCTGTTCGTGCCTGCGCTATGTGCCACCGGAAGAAGGGGTGTTGATCATGAACCTGGTTTCTCAGGATGGGTACACTTCTTCCATACCTAAAGTTCGCTCAGGTGAATCAAGCTGGAAAAACTGTACGGGGGTAAAGCCGGTAAAGTCACGGTAGTCGCGCACCAGGTGCTGGTAGTCATGATAACCGCAATGGATGGCAACGCTGAGCCAGTCGAGCCCCGGTTTCGCATTTTTCATCAGGTAGGCGTTATAAAAACGCGCTACGCGAATAAATTCTTTAGCGCCAACCCCGGTGCGTTCGATGAATTTCCGGTCAAACTGCCGGTGTGACAGGAATGAATTTTTTACAAAATGATCAAGCGGTTTCGAATCAAATTGCCGGAGCATGGAGAGGCAGGCCAGGTCAATCGGATGGGTACCGATGCGTTGCCGGCGGATCAGGCCAAGAATAAACTTTTCGATAACACTGATCATATGTGAATGGGAGCTGGCTTCCTGCAGCTGGTCAGCGATGTCGTCCACTTCCGGGCCAAACACCTCCGATGCCTCGATGCTTTTATTAAAAAATTCAGTCGCCGGTATGTTTGTAAGACGGTAAAAACCTGCCGGGGTAAAAACCACCTGCAATGAAAAAAGTCGTTCGTTGACAACACGATTGGTGATACAGGTGTGCTGGCCGATGACCATTGCATTTTTAGGACGGATGACAACATCCGATTCCGGGTACAGCAGCAATCCCGGTGTGAAGAAAAACTGCAGGCAGGTTTCAGGTCGCGGCGGGTAGGCTTTCGGAGGCAGCGCCGACATATCGGGCAACGCAAATTCCACTATACGATACAGGTTGATAAATTCCTGTAAGGGAAGGGAGGGCCTGAGTTGCTTAAGCTGCATCATTGCCGTGGTTTTTTCGTGAGCAACAACACCATACCTGCCTGCGTTCGTTCCTGTATCATCGCCAGGCCGTTGCTGCCGGCAGGCAGTGCAATCATGATCGGAGGGATAACCATCGGCAAAGGTTTGAAGTTAAGGTAACGAAATCCGGGCTCACGAAGCTACCACGTTCATGTGATGGATCTGGCATTTAC
>SDZZ01000507.1 GCA_004173255.1 Chitinophagaceae bacterium
GTATCCGCTGCAAAGCCTTCGCCGGGAAATGAAAACGATTCCGGAAATTCCGCTGTACATCGACGCATCGAATGAATGGTCAATGACCAGGCTGAACGAGTTCGTCGCCAGCCTTTCGCCACGGGTTGCCCTGCATGCGTCGGACGGGGAACGCATCCGCCTGCATCTTGCAGCAGTGCTGGTGAGCAATTTTACCAATCACCTTTATGCCCTGGCCGAACGGTATTGCAAAAAAGAGGGAATCGATTTTACCCAGTTGTACCCGCTGATACTGGAAACAGCGTCGAGGCTTGGAACGGTCGCGGCCGCATCGTTGCAAACCGGCCCGGCAATCCGGGGCGACGAGGCCACCATACAGGCACACCTTGCGTTGCTCGACGGTCATCCGCACCTGCAGCCGGTTTACCGGATGTTGTCCGACAGCATCCGCGAATCTTCCTGGATGGCGGCCATGCCCTGAGCGGCACGGCGGGCGTACCGGGAATAACAATCATTACCACCATCATCTTACTATAATCGAAACAGGCAATGGACAAAGCGGAGCAGTTTAAAAAGATCAATACATTCATTCTCGACATGGACGGTGTGCTCACCGACGGCAAAGTGCTGGTACTGGAAAACGGACTGCAGGCAAGGGTGATGAGTATCCGCGATGGATATGCCATCCAGCTTGCAGTAAAAAAAGGATACCACGTGTGTATCGTTTCGGGGGCGGAGTCTGTACCGGTGGTGGAGCGGCTGCGTAAACTTGGTGTCACCGAAGTTTATATGGCAGTAAAAGAGAAGGGGGTGTTTATCGGCGACTACTGCCGGGAACGCGGCATCAGCCGGGATCGCGTACTTTTTATGGGGGATGATATGCCCGACCTGCCCGTTGCCGGGGTGGCCGGTTTATTCTGCTGCCCCTCGGATGCTATCGTCGAAATTGTGGAGGTGGCCGATTATATTTCACCCATTGCCGGCGGCCAGGGATGTGTCCGTGATGTGATTGAACAGGTGCTCAAACTCAATGACCACTGGAATAATGACCTGAATGTAACATCCAGCTGAGCCTGTTTCTCCTTATCTTACGAAAAAAAACCTGACCAATGAAACTCATCGCGGCGTTTTTGAAAATGATCAGGTTGCCCAACCTGTTCTTCATGGCGCTGACGCAGGTGCTGTTCCAGGTTTGTATTTTTTACCCGTTGTATGGCGACGATATACACGCCCTTGATACGCGGAATTTTATACTGCTGGTAATTGCTTCGCTGTTTATTGCTGCCGCCGGTTATATCATCAACGATTATTTCGATATCAATATAGATGAGGTCAACAAACCGGACCGCATGATTGTGGACCGTGTCATCAGCCGCCGCTGGGCCATTGCCTGGCACTTCATGTTAAGCGCCAGCGGTATCCTCCTGACCGCCCTTGCGTTGCCAATCTTCCAGAAATGGTACCTCATCCTTGCCAATATTTTTTGTGTGCTGCTGCTCTGGTTCTATTCCACCACTTTCAAAAGGAAATTGCTGATCGGCAATATCATTATCTCGTTGCTTACATCCTGGACCATCCTGATCATCTTTTTTTCTAAACTGAGTATCCATGATGCACTCGGCGAACACCACGCGGGCCAGGCTAAATTTTTCCGGTTTGCATTTTTGTATGCCGGCTTTGCATTTATTATATCGCTTATCCGTGAAGCCCTTAAGGATGTGGAAGACCGCGAGGGCGACGCACGGTACGGCTGCCGTACCATGCCCATTGTGTGGGGTGTGAATGTAACGAAGGTATACACGGCAATCTGGCTGATCATCCTGCTGGGCATCCTAGCCATTATCCAGGTGTACATCCTTCAGTTCCGCTGGTGGTGGGCCGTAGTGTATTGTGTGATCGCCATCATTGTGCCGTTATTGCTGCTGGCAAGGAAACTGCTGCAGGCCCGGTCCACCCGCGACTTCATGCTGCTGAGCCGTTATACAAAAATGGTCATGTTCACCGGCATCCTTTCCATGGTCTTTTTTTATTTTTACCTATGACCCCGATTATACTGGCCTCGTCTTCACCACGCCGCAAACAGTTACTGGAATGGGCGGAGGTGCCGTTTGAAATCATGGTGCAGGATACCGATGAATCGTACCCGGCCGGGCTATCGATGAGCGATACCGCAGTGCATATTGCACGGAACAAGGCACTGGCCGTTTCAGTGAAACACCCGTCAAGGATTGTGCTGGCTGCCGATACCATCGTTGTGCTGGGCAACCGTATCATCGGTAAACCGGCTGGCCGCGAAGATGCATTGTCAACCCTGGCTTCCCTTTCAGGACAAACACATCACGTGATCACCGGGGTGGTTATCATTTTTAATGGAAAAGAAACGGCGTTTGCCGATGTGACCGAAGTCAGTTTCCATGAACTCGCCGATGAAGGGATCCGGTTTTATGTGGACAAATACAAACCCTACGACAAGGCCGGTGCCTATGCTATCCAGGAATGGATCGGGGTTACCGGTATCCGTTCAGTGCAGGGCGATTTTTATAATGTGATGGGTCTGCCAGTGAGCCGCGTGGTACAGGCATTGCAGGCCATCACGCAGTGATGGTTGCACACCGATGACCTAGTGTGTTTACTTCTGCCGGGTAATCAGTCATGCCGGCTGTAAAACACCAGCCTCCCCCTTTTTTTTCCATTTTTTTCCCGTCATTCCCACATGGTTTCCGCCCCTCCGCCAGTGATCTTTACATCACTGTTAAAAACCATCACCATGACGGAACAGTTGCTTCAGTTCATCTGGCGCTTCCAGTATTTCAACCGCAGTGAGTTGTGCACGGTGGATGGGCAACCCGTGATGGTGATCAGTCCGGGTATGCTAAATACGGACCAGGGACCGGATTTTTCAGGTGCCGTGGTGATGGTCGATGGGCTGCGATGGGTGGGGGCGGTGGAACTGCACCTGAAAACGGGCGACTGGCTGAAACATCGTCACCAGCA
>SDZZ01000508.1 GCA_004173255.1 Chitinophagaceae bacterium
CCGGTTGAGCAGTTGTCGATCCAGATGCGGGAGCGCATTGTGTTGCCATTGCTCACGATCCAGCAGTATGCGCTGACGAAGATCCGCGAGCTGGATGAGCAGCTGGTGCAGACGCCGATAAAGGAGGTGTATGAAAAGCTGGTCATGAGATGCTCATTCGGGATTATAAACGCGGGGAGAAACTCGGCGTAGAGTTTTTTAGAGTTGTGTAGCGCAGGGCAAATGGGTTTATCCCGTCTGTACCGGCACGCTGTGGAGAGTTTTTGGGGAGTGAGTTTTTGTGCGCGTGCCGCTAAGGCCGGGCTATAACCCATTTGTCCAGCTGGTGTTATTCCTCGGAAACCCTACGGCGAATTTGCTTTCCCCGAGGTTTAATCCCTCATTCGCGGGTTACTGGCAGTCGTGAGGTTACGGTTATTCCTTCGCGCCATTTCGTCGTCTCGATGCCCGGCGCCATCGCTTTACCTGGTCAGCACCCACTCTTTGTACTTTCCCCCCAACAACCCCACAAAACTTTGGTGGCAACCACTTCCTTTTTGCCACGGACTTTCAAGTTTTTATTTAAAGCAGTGTCACTAACTGTCACAAGTGGACAGATCAGGAATGGCCGGGCCTTAGCGGCATCGGCCATAGTTCAATAACAAGTCATAAGGACTCCCCCCGGCCATGCCGGTACAGACCGGACAACCTGATCTGCCCACGCTGTCCACCAAAAGCCACCAAACAAGAAAGTCCAGGCAAAAAAGAAGGGCGCCCCAAAAGAGGCACCCCGTAACTATTAGCACATCGAAATCAAAAAGAATAGACCGCTGCAAAAAGGAAGTTTCCCATTGACTTTGTTCCCAATCCATCTTTGTCAATGAAGATGTTCTCACTTCCGTTATCGAAACGTACCTCCGGAATGAAGGTGAATCCGCCTTTCTTGAATTGCGCAGACAGTGTAGTTGCAAAGATGCTACCACCTGTTGGCGCGCCGCTGTAAACTTTTAACTGGTTGTCATCATTGAAGTACTCACCGCGCAGCGTCAGACCAAACCATGGTTTGGGATCAAGGTTCAGGTACAGTGCTGCACCATACCAGCCTTCGCCATCGATATTTTTCGAACCATCCCATGCTTTAACTGATGCATAGGTTCCGTTGAAACCGACACTGAACATATCGCTGACCTTTGCAGTAACCACCGCATCGATCTGGGCTGACTTTGAAGAATCCGGAGCCTTACCCGCAACAAAGTTCAGGTAAGCACTTACTTTTTCAAACGCCACAGAATACTGTGCGAGGAAGAACTTTTTGTTGATCTGGTCAGCCGGTGGAATCCGGTAGTCAGTCGCGTTGGCGATACCAACCATCAAACCACTTTTACCTTTGGTGAACTGGGCTTTGAAACCAGTATGTGAGAATGGTCCGTTGGTGAACATGTAGGACATACTGTAGTTGCGGTTCAACTGCGGATCCAGAACCTCGTAACCTACGTGTGTACCCCAGGTACCCAGCGTGAATGTTACAAAATCGGCAGGTGAATAACTTACATAGAGTTGTTTGATCGCCTGGGTAATGCCATCATCGGTGTAAGAGAAATCTTTCGCACGTGGACCAAATCCGAGGTCCGCAACCGCACTTACTTTTTCACCGGTATGCGCAAACTTAACACTGGCCATACCCAATGCAAACGAATTGTGCGTCTGCGTGAAACTGGTATAGGTGTTCGCTGCAGTTTTTGCGAAATCATATTTGTAATATCCGTCAACCGAACCGGAGATGGTGAGGGCCGGAGTGGCCTCTACAGCTGTGGTGTCCTGGGCGGACGCGGACTTACTAAAGGCAAGGATCAGGGCAGGCGCTGCCAGGGCAGCTACGAGTTTTTTTCGTAACATTGTAATACATTTTAGATGTTAAGGAAAGGGCACAGCAGGCAGAACTTTTGCGAGAAGTTTTACCGGCTTATGTGCCTTTTTCTATTTGATTAATGGTGTAGTTAGCAGTGAATTGACAGAGATTATTTGATCAGCGGCTGCTCTTCGAGCCGGCCATTGCTGTTGTGGACGAGCAGTGTTCCCTGAGTATAGTTCTCATTGTGCTGTGAAGCATCCAGACCTTCCACTTCCTCTTCTGCAGATACACGCATTGGCATAACCAGGTTAATGATCTTGAAGATGATGAAAGATGCGATGAAGCTGAAACCAACCGAGATCAGCATGCCTTTCAGCTGGATCAGGAACTGGCCATCGAGAACGGCAGCGTTGACTGTTTTGCTTCCGAATACACCAGTCAGGAGCATACCGGTGATACCACCAATACCGTGACAGGCGAATACGTCGAGCACATCATCCACTCCTGTTTTGTGTTTGATACCTTCAGCCACCAGGTTGGAAACGATAGCGGCGATGAAACCCATGAACAGGGCCTGGGGAATACCTACAAAACCAGCGGCAGGTGTGATGGCAACAAGACCAACTACGGCACCAATACAGAAGCCAAGGACTGAAGGTTTTTTTCCGCGGATAACATCGAGGAACATCCAGGACAGACCAGCAGCAGCGGCAGCAGTATTAGTGGTGGCAAATGCGTAAACGCCGAGTGAACCAGCACCCACAGCGGATCCTGCGTTGAAACCAAACCAGCCGAACCAGAGAAGTCCGGTACCGATCAGTACGTATGGAATGTTTGCAGGGGCAATAAGGGTGGAAGTCCTTTTCTTCAGGACGATTGCACCAGCGAGGGCAGCCATACCTGCAGAAATATGTACAACGGTACCACCGGCGAAATCAAGAACACCCATTTTGAACATAAGTCCATCAGGATGCCATGCCATGTGTGCAAGCGGTGCATACACGATAAGACCGAAAAGCACTATAAATAATGTATAAGAACTGAAACGGATCCTTTCAGCAACGGCACCTACTACCAGGCCCGGTGTAATGATCGCGAACATCAGCTGGAAGAATGCAAAAAGCGGAAGTGGAATAGTGGC
>SDZZ01000509.1 GCA_004173255.1 Chitinophagaceae bacterium
GGGGACGACCCTGGGAAGCCCCTGGTGAGGCAGCAACGGTATGTCAACGGAGGCAAAAAAAAGGGCCACACCAGCGGCATGACCCTTTCAATTTTTTTTGTTCCGATTCCGTTCATTCATCGGCCGGTTCATACCGGGCCGGTTTCAATTAACGGGAAAATCATCAGGCAACAATTTGCTGCACCGGATTTTTACTGATCAGAACGCTTTCTTCCCTTCAATGGCCGTTTCCAGCGCTTTCTCCAGGGCTTCGCCGCGGAGATCACGACCAATGATCTTTCCGTTCGGATCGATCAGGAAGTTCTGCGGGATAGCCTGTATACCATATAATTTAGCCACTTCATTGTCCCAGAATTTCAGGTCACTCACCTGTGTCCATGCCAGCTGGTCATCGTGGATAGCTTTCAGCCATTTTTCTTTCTGCCCCGGGCGATCGAGCGATACGCCCAGTACCTGGAAATTGCGGCCCTTGAATTTATCAAATGCCTTCACGAGGTTCGGGTTTTCCGCGCGGCATGGACCACACCAGCTTGCCCAGAAATCGACCAGCACATATTTTCCGCGGAAGGACGAAAGGCTTACTGCCTGGTCCAGCGTATCATTCTGGGTAAATTCCATTGCCGTGGCACCGACACCGGTTTTCCGGGCAATCTCCAGTTTTTCCTGGAAGGCGATACCCGAAGGTGATTCCTTTACTTTTTTGGAAAGTCCGTCAAACACGGGCTGCACCTTGTTTGCATCGATGCTGTAACCAGCATACTGGCCGAGTGCAAATATGGCAAGGGGTGAAGATGGGTTATCCTCAACATACTTTCCGTAGACCGCTTCTTTCATGACGCCGTCCAGCGAATCGATAGAGGCTTCTGCTTTGTCCTGTGCGATCTTATCATTGGCTTGCCGCGCTGCCGAGTACTGGCTGTAGAAAGAATCCATCGCAGGTTCATAAGGCTTGCTGGCCGCATTAAGCTTCTCATATTCCTTGTGTGATTTGGAACTGGACACCACCGGATTTTCAAACGAACCGGTAGCGACAAACTTCTGGCCGCCTGGTTCAACATACACGATCGACAATGCATTGCGGTACTGGCGCGCCAGGGTGCGCACATTGGTATCAGCAATCACCGCCCTTAACCTCACCATCGTTGGCTCGGAAATCTGACCGTTAAACCGGAATTTGCCGTCAGCCACTATTGCCGAGTCAGTCTTGTTCTCACCGTTTA
This sequence comes from Chitinophagaceae bacterium, assembly GCA_004173255.1. Classification (GTDB taxonomy): domain Bacteria; phylum Bacteroidota; class Bacteroidia; order Chitinophagales; family Chitinophagaceae; genus JBEVJC01. The sequence goes on from SDZZ01000509.1 coordinate 1,221, forward strand.
CGCGGTAGTAAGCGAACATCTGCGCCACTTTAGCCGAATCGGGGAAATTTTTAAGTACTCCGTCAATCCGGAATGACTTTGTCTTTTGCTGGGCCACTGCCAGCATTGGCAGGGCCATCATAACGAGTAACAGCTTTTTCATTGATTGTTTTTTATTGGTCGATTTGTGATTAGACGTTGTTGCCACGATTTTACTGTGATCGCCGTTTAAATTCGGCTAATGGAAAATTTCAGTCCGGTCAGGCAGGCAAACATTGGGGGAAGACGGATGCTTCCGATGGATGAATCGTCTGGCAATTTACAAAGTTGCCGGGTTAAAATGATGTCTTATGGGGCAGCAATTCCGGATTTTCTCTATTAACCCCGTTTTGCTATCTTCGCCCATCCCCCTGCTAGCCGGGGTGCGAAGTTAATGGCATGATTTGCAGCGTAATTCATTTCATCAAAGAACACATTAAACAAACAATTCAATGGACCCCATCATACAATTGGTCATCGCGGCGGGAGTCGCACTAGTGGTCGGTCTGGTCATCGGCAAGATCATTTTCGCAAAGAACACAGCACGTAAAGTCGAAGAAGCAGAACAACAGTCCCAGATCATCCTGAAGGAAGCAAACCTTCGAGCAGAAACAGTTCGCAAGGAAAAGGAACTCGAAGCAAAAGAACGTTTTGTACAACTGAAATCGGCCCACGAAAAGGAAGTAAATGACCGCAACCGCAAAATCAACGATGCGGAAAACCGGATCCGCCAGAGGGAACAGGGGCTGGCACAAAAGGAAACCGGGCTGGACAAACAACTGAAAGACAACGAAGCAATTAAGGATACCCTCAACCGCCAGATCGAGGTGGTGAACCTGAAGAGGACCGAACTGGAGAAACACCAGGAAGAACATATCCGCCGGCTGGAAAAGATTGCCGGCCTTTCGGCCAGCGAAGCGATGTCACAACTGATTGAAAGCCTGAAAAACGAAGCGCATACCCGCGCCATCGCCGTACAGCAGGAAATCATCGACGACGCCAAGCAGAAAGCCAACAAGGAAGCCCGCAAAATAATTATCCAGACCATCCAGCGCACCGCGGCTGAACAGGCAATCGAAAACTCGATCACCGTGTTCAATCTCGAAAGCGATGAAATCAAGGGTCAGATCATCGGTCGCGAAGGCCGTAACATCCGCGCCCTGGAAGCCGCTACCGGCGTGGATCTTATTGTGGATGACACTCCGGAGGCCATCCTGCTTTCCAGCTTTGACCCGCTTCGCCGGGAAATTGCACGCCTCAGCCTGCAGCGTCTCGTAACCGATGGACGGATTCACCCGGCCCGTATCGAGGAAGTGGTGGAAAAAACCCGCAAACAGATTGAAGACCAGGTGATGGAAATCGGCGAACGGACCGTAATCGAACTCGGCATCCACGGCCTGCACAAGGAACTGGTAAGGATGGTGGGCCGCATGCGCTTCCGCTCGTCCTATGGGCAGAACCTGCTGATGCACAGCCGCGAAACGGCCAACCTTTGTGCTACCATGGCAGCCGAACTGGGCCTTAACCCCAAACTGGCCAAACGCGCCGGACTGCTGCACGATATCGGTAAAGTACCCGACGAGGAAAGCGAACTGAGCCACGCACTGCTGGGAGCCAAACTTGCCGAGAAATACGGTGAAAACCCCGCGGTAGTGAACGCCATCGGTGCGCACCACGATGAAATGGAAATGCAGTACGTGATCTCCCCGATCGTACAGGCCTGTGA
>SDZZ01000510.1 GCA_004173255.1 Chitinophagaceae bacterium
ACTAGCGTTTTATCACTACCGTTCCTGCCGCAAGGCGTTTGCCATTTTTGTCTCTCACATCTACTGTATATACTCCTGATGAATTTCTACCAAGATCTACCAGCATTTGCTCATAACGGTTGGTTACCGGGTATTTCTTCGTCCATACCCTGCTTCCTTTACTGTCATACACATTCAGTGAAAACTCAGTAGCGGTAGCGGCATAATATCTAACCTGGAATACTCCGTTGCTTGGATTTGGATACACAAACAACAGGTTGTCCACAGAATCTGCTATCGCTACTTTGTTCGATGTTCTGCTGCAACCATTCTGGTCAGTAACAGTTACATCGTATTGGCCAAAGCCATCCACATTCACCGGTAAGGAAGAGGCATTCGCTCCCGGAACAATAGCATTATCCCTGCGCCATACATAGCTGTAAATGCCTGTTGCAGGACTCACTGTGCTGTATAAGCCTGATGGGGTGTAGGGAGTCAAATTAGAGTATTCTGCGGCTACCAATACCACACCCGGTAAAGCATTTACCACCAGCGTTGCATTGTTGGAATTAACCGATCCGCAAGGCACACCTGATACCACTACCCTGTATACATTGCCGTTCAGAACAGTTCCGGCATTCGTTAAAGTTAAGGTAGCCGTAGTAGCGCCTGAATAAGGAGCAGCATTCACCACATTTACAAATGGACCACCATTAGTGCTTACCTGCCATTGATAGGTAATCGTACTGCCGGATGCGCTAACGCTGAAGCTGGTACTGCCACCATCGCAAATGTTTACATTGTCTGGTTGGTCTGTGATGGCTACCGGTGAGTTAACTGCCAGCGTAGCTACAGATGAATTGAAGCTGGCCGTACAGGTACCGCTCAGTACAACCCTGTATTGATAACCACTCATAGCAGGCGTTAAACCTGTTAAGTTTAGAGTAGCCGAAGTAGCTCCGGTAACATTGGTAAAGGTTGCACCGCCATCGGTACTAACCTGCCATTGATAGGTAGGGGCTGTTCCGGTAACAGCTACGCTGAATGATGCCGTAGTAGTTGGCAAACAAACAGACGCATTAACCGGTTGAGCAGTCACCACGATCGGCGTATTAACCGTTAACGTTGCGCAGGCAGACGTTACAGTATTACAAACATTAGTTACCACAACACGGTATGCCTCTCCGCTTTGTGCAGCAGTTACTGCTGGAAGGTTCAATACGGCCGCAGTAGCGCCGGCAATATTGGTAAAGGTTCCTGCACATCCTGTTGAAGAAATCTGCCATTGGTAGCTTAGAGCTGTTCCAACAGCGGATACACTAAAGCTGGAAGCACTTCCCGCGCACACTACACTACTAGTAGGTTGTACGGTTATAGCTGCAAGTGAATTTACTGTAAGGGTCACTGTGTTGGATACAATGGGAGTAGGTGTACAACTGAATACATTTACCCGGTATTGATAACCATTCATAGTAGCGGTGGCCGGGCCGGCATTATAGGTAGAAGCGGTGGCTCCGGCGATGTTTGTAAAGCCGGTGCCGGTATTTACCTGCCATTGATACGTAAGAGAAGAACCGGTAGCTGTAACGCTGAAGTTTACCGGGTTAGCACCCACGCATACGATTTGTGCTGTAGGCTGACCTGTGATAGCTGCAGAGTTACCAACCGTGAGGATGGCAGGTAGTGCCGCCATTTGTGCTCACCTGCCATAAATAACTTAAACCGGCACCGGTGGCGGCCACTGTGAAGGTTGCCGTACTACCTGTACAAACCGTGGTACCGGAAGGTGATGTAGTGATAGCCGGAGCTGTATTCACCGTAAGTGTTGCTGCAGACGAAGTAGTGGCTCCACATTGTCCGGTTACAATCACCCTGTATTGATAACCTGTCATAGCCGCCGTTGTTGCTGCTGTTGTATAGCTGGCTGAAGTTGCACCGGCGATGTTGGTAAAACCTGTTCCTGTATTAACCTGCCACTGGTAACCGGTAACGGCAGCGCCGGTAGCGGTTACGCTAAAGCCTGCTGTTGAACCAGCACAAACTATAACGTTCTGGGGTTGGTTAGCACCTGCGGTAATGGTGGGTGCTGTTCCTGCAGAGACGATAAAGCTTACAGTGGTTGTTTGGGTTGATGCACCTGCTATCCCTTGAACGGTAACATTGTATGTTCCGTTAGCCAATGTATTCGCATTGTTCAAAGTCGCGAAAGTAGAACTGCCTGGTGTTAAAGGATTAGGAGCAAAGGTTACCGTAGTTCCTGCTGGCACACCCGCAATAGCTGTCAATACGATCGGCGTATTGAAACCACCGGTTGCAGTTGTTGCAAGGCTGGCAGCAATCGTGGCCGGTGAAGGACAGGCTGCTGTTGCGGTTGCACCTGGCGTAAACGCAAAGCCAGATACCGGAATGGTAATGCTAAAGTTTGCATTAGATACATCAAAGAAAACGTTTCCTATCGCTTCTACTTTTACTTTAGCTGTTGTTGTGGGAGTATTTGGAAGAGTTACCGCCTCCGTACCGTCATTCGCCGTACTAGCCAGCAAAACTGTTGGATATGTAAGGCCACCATCGGTAGATAGTGAGATCTTTACATTGGTAACGTTGAAAGGGGCTGCATTGGTGCCCACCACGTTCCAGGTTACGTTCTGTGAAGTATTGCCCGGAAAACTTTCGCCGCCGTTAGGTGCTGTGAGTAAAAATGGTGCCGTACCGCCAACAGTAATGGTGTACACTCCACCAGACTGGCAACCACCCGAACCACTGCTCGCAACACCACCACCTGCTGCTTTGCTATCTCTAACAATTAAGCGAAAGGTCATTGGTCTTGCAACTGGTGATAAGGTCTCCCCCTTCAAGCCATTCATGGCAGAAGGTGGGTTAGCAGGAAAATTTGCGTTGATAACAGCGGGATCTGGAAAAGTTCTTACCCCGGTTGTTTTAGGCAGCCTCATTTTAAATAAGGGCACTGTATTACCGGCTGGCGCAGTCGCGCCTGCATTCCAGGTGACCGCTCCGGTAAAATCCTGTTGCTCCCAGCTGTAAATAAGTGGATCACCATCAGGATCGGTCGCCGTACCCGATAAAGTGAAGGGTGTATTAATTGGAATGGTGGAACCATTACTCGTAAGCGGATCGATCACTGGAATACTATTGCCCGTTGGTGCCGTAGTACCACAGGTAGCTCCAAAACCAGCGAGGAAATTACTGATCTCATCAAAACTTTTGGAATGGAAAAAAGGATCACTATTCGGCTGAATATTTTCTGCGGCACAAATACCTGCATAAGCCTGTATACTGGTACCGCTTCCTACTTCCAGTTTTGTGGAATTGGGTGAACTTCCACATCCGGCCATGGTATGATTACCGCCTAACTGATGGCCCATTTCGTGGGCTACGTAATCAATATCATAGGCATCACCTGTTGGCTGCGGACTTCCGGTAATACCTCTTGCCTTGCTGTTACCACAAGGAGAATTTAACTGGGCCAACCCGCCACCACCTGTACTGAAAGTATGGCCGATATCATAATTTGCTGCGCCTATATTGGCATCAATTACGGTCTGGCTTTCGTTGATCAGTACATTGGCATTGTTATTCCCGTTGAAAGGATCGTTTGCGGCATCCAGGTATTCAATCAAATTATTATTGGCAATGAGTACAAGTCTTACGGTAATATCTCTTTCATAAACACCTACTACCCGGTTCATAGTCGTTACAATAGCGGCATGTAAAGTTGCAGGGTTCGTGCCGGCTGAAACACCTGGTGCCTGTGCATACTCACCTGTACAAGCCACCGCTACCCGATATATTCTCATTTCCGTACCGCGACATGCTGCTTCAGGAGTTGGGTTCCTGTTGGCAATAGAAGTAGGATCATCAGGTACTTCGCAAAGAAAACTGTTCGCCTTTGCATAGTCGCTTCTAAAATAACTGATGTAATCGCTTATGGTCCCTCTTGCATAAGGATCAATGTAGTAAGAACCCTGAACGGTTAATACCTGGGCATGAAAACCATTGGGTGTATAGTCCAGCCGAAGCGTGGCATAGGGATCATCGATACCCTGACCTGCGAAGGTTTTTATTTCGGGAAATTTGGCCTCGAGCCCTGGCTCCTGGATGCTGCTCTCCCAAATATGGAATCTGGCAGACCGTCCATCTGGCATGGGTAGTTCTATTACCGGGGCCTGGTTAAACCGGTATAGGAATGTTTTTTCGGCAGGCAAAGACCATAAAAAGCTTTTCATGGCTTCGTTGTTCAGCCCCAGCGTTCTGAATTTTTGGGGAACAATCACTCTTTTTGCGTTAACCGTAGAAAGCTTCGCCGCAGACACATCGGCAAAGAAGTCATTCTGTGCCGTGGCATTAATAAAACTTAATAAGGAAAATGCAATGAAGAGTAAGGACGTGTAAATTTTCTTCATATTTTGATTTTTTGGTATTGCTAAAGTAACTCAAAAGTGGGAGACGGCGATCAACAGGAAATAAAAAGGCCGTCACTTTCGCGACGGCCTTTTTACT
>SDZZ01000511.1 GCA_004173255.1 Chitinophagaceae bacterium
GCCTCTATTGGATTGTTTGACGTACAGGGTGGGGCTGCAGCACAACCACGTATGCAACTGGCATCACCCATTTTTGACAAAGTGACGATAACGCTTGACCGGAAATATTATCCCGGTGAAAGTATCCGGATTGTCACCCGAAACAATTCTTCAAAGAACTTGTACATACAGCGCGTTGCCTTCCAGGGTAAGGATCTCGCAACACCCAGTGTAAGTTTCAGGGAACTGGTGAACGGTGGATCATTGGAGTACACGATGGGCGATACACCCGGGGCTACGCTAAAGTAAGTTCAGCCGATGTAACCGCTTAAAAGCTTAAATTGATGAATGAACCATCCCGCGCCTGAATATGCTAGTTTCAGCAGACCGGTCCCACCGGAATACGCAGAAGTGTTTTCCCACTTTTATTTTGCGGTGAACGGGACTGACGCGGATATCGATCGGACCTTTGTCCCCTCATTCCAGACCATCATGATCTTTAACCTGGGCACGGTGCCTTCCATGCGGTCACACGACGGCACGGGAATCAGCGTTGAGAAATGTATGGTGCTTGGCCCGGTCCGGCGTGCATTTGATTACACCCTTCCGCCCGGCGCGGATATCCTGGTGGTCAATTTCCTGGACGATGCATTCTACCGTTTTTTTGGCCAGGTGCCTGCAGCGGGTCATGATGGGGTGAATCCCGACTCGCTGCTTGATGAAGATTGTTTCACTGGCCTTTGGCAGGAATTGAAAGAACAACCCGGGGTCGATCAACGTATCGCGCGGATCCTTGATTTTACAAGGCCCTACATCCGGAACCGGGAACTGGTCGCTTCCATGCTGCTGCAACATTCCGGATCAACAGCCGATCCGGTTAAAATGGTAGCGGCTAAAACCGGGCAGACTCCTCGAAACATCCAGCTGCAGCAACGGAAAGTGTTCGGTTACAGCAATAAGGAAATCTCCCGGCACCAGCGTTTCCTGAAAGCGGTGGAGATCATATCACAATCACCTGTTCGCAATGGAAAGACCGATTGGTTCGAAGTAATTGAACAATGCGGCTATTATGACCAGAGCCACCTGATTGCCGATTTCCAGCATTACCTCTCTTTAACACCTACCAGATTCCTCGCATTCCAGGACCAGATCTGCCAGGCTACAACGGCCTGATTTCGTTTTCTTACAATTTATCGCGGAGGGGTCCGACTACTTTTACTTCATAAAAAAAAGTAGTTATGAAACACCTCATTATATATTGTCATCCCAGTAGCCAAAGCCTGAACCACCAGTTGAAGGACACAGTACTCAACGCGTTGCAGGCACAGCAGGTGCAGGTCCGGGACCTGTACCAGATCGGGTTCAATCCTGTCCTCAGCCAGGCCGATATGGAAGGCCAGCGAAAGGGAATAGTGGCTGATGATGTCCGCACAGAACAGGATTTCATTGCCGATGCCGACGTACTGACGTTGATCTATCCGATCTGGTGGACCGGCCTGCCGGCGATCATGAAAGGATACATCGATCGTGTACTGAGTTACGGATTTGCTTACCGGTACGACCAGGGTGTGCAACGGGGTTTATTGACCGGTAAAAAAGTCATCATCATCAACACCCATGGCAAATCAGATGAGGAATACGCGGCTTCAGGCATGGACACCGCGCTGGCATTAACTTCAGATGCCGGCATCTATCGCTATTGCGGCCTCGACATTATTGACCATGTTTATTTTGACCGGGCCGACCGGGCTACCTCCGACATGATCAGTAAATGGAAAGAACAAGTGATTTCCCTCTATAAATTTTAAATTTTTATCAAATGAAAGTTTTACTTCAGCTTGAACAGTTCAGCCTGTTCCTCGGATGCATTTATTTATTCTCCCGTCTTAAACTCAAATGGTGGTGGTTCCCGGCGCTGTTACTGGTTCCTGACCTGGGTATGGTCGGTTATCTCATCAATCCGGCTGTCGGTGCAGTTATTTATAACATCGTCCATTTCCAGGGAACCGCGGTCGTTATTGGAGTATATGGCTGGTCCAGGGGTAATCGTGCCCTGATGCTTGCTGGCGTGATCCTGCTTGCACACTCGACCATGGACCGCGCCATTGGTACGGGACTGAAATATTTTGATGGCTTCTGGCATACCAGCCTCAGTAATGGTGTGTTCTGGTAACAGGTCACCGGGCTGTTACAGTCAATGTCGAAAAACTGCTGGTAATCCTGCCGACTACTGCTTTTGGCTAAACCAAACGCAGCTTTGGATAAATCCTGACTGAACGTTTAATTCATCTTTGTATCAACAAAAAAATCAACTATGCGTGTATTCGTTACAGGTGCTACGGGATTCGTAGGAACTGCCATTGTGCAGGAGTTAATAAGTGCCGGCCACCAGGTACTGGGATTGGCAAGATCAGAAGCCTCCGCTAAAAAACTGATCGATGCAGGGGCAGCCGTTCAACGCGGCGACCTTGAAGACCTCGATAGCCTGCGAGCAGGTGCCGCCGCCGCAGACGCTTTGATCCATGCGGGTTTCATTCACGACTTCACCAGGTTTGCGGAAGTTTGCCAGGTCGATAAAACAGCCATCGAAACGATGGGCCAGGTGCTTGCTGGTTCGGATCGCCCGCTGATTGTGACGTCCGGATCAGCTATGGTGAGTCCCGGAAAGCTGGCTACTGAAGACGTGTCCCCTCCCATAAACCCCGCCTGGCCGCGTGCTTCCGAACAGGCGGCAGATAGTGTGTCGGCTATGGGAGTTCCCGTTGCAACGGTGCGACTGTCACCTTCGGTACATGGTGAGGGTGACCAGCATGGTTTCATTCCGATCATGGTCAACATTGCGAAAGAAAAGGGCGTATCCGCCTATGTGGGGGAGGGAGCAAACCGCTGGAACGCCGTACACCGGCTCGATGCCGCCCACCTTTACCGCCTCGCACTTGAAAAAGCTGCGTCTGGTGTGCGTTTCCATGCCTGCGCTGAA
>SDZZ01000512.1 GCA_004173255.1 Chitinophagaceae bacterium
TATCCGCCTTACGCAACTGGAACCGCCGATCCTGATCAAACCATTCGACAAGGATAACATCAATACAGGCGCCAGTGCCGTACAGAATATCATCTTTTCCTGGAATATACCCGCAGGTTCAGAACCGGGTACACAATACCTGCTGCGCCTAATCGAGATGCTCGATCCGACCAAAAATCCGAACGACGCAATGAATTCGAAGACCACACCTGCGTTCTTCGAAACGATCACCAACTCAAATATTTTCCTGTACGGTCCGGCCGAGCCCGCACTCGTAGCGGGTCGCAAATATGCATGGTCCGTTACGGCCGCACCGCTGGTAAAGCAATCAGGTTACCGCAACGGTGGCCGGAGTGAAGTGCGGAGTTTTGTATACGGAGGTACCACTTCTATAGTTGGTAACCTGACGCTTGACTTCATTCTCCCTAATAAAAACAACAAGGTAACATTAGTTAATAACCAGACCGACCTGGTGCTGAGCTGGAACTGGTTGAATATGCTGCTGGCCAACCAGACCGTGACCGATACCACTTACAAACGATATGGGGTAAGCCAATACGACCTGGAAATCAAACCGGCCGGTGGTACACTCACCAGCGATAATACATTCTCCTACAAAACGACCTTCCAGAAAAAAGGCGACACGCTTGCACACCTGTTCAAACGGACCGAGTCAGAAGCGTTGGCGATGGGCTTCAAAGATGGATACTGGTACAAGGCCAGCATTACCGCAAAAGATGCAAATGGAAAAACGATACAAACCGCTACCAGTGTACCTTTCCAGTTCAGCAACATTAAGGACATCGAGCCGGTGTACACCAGCACCGTCAGGGCGCAACTGAAGTACGAGTTTGAAGGTAAACCCGGTCAGTACAATGCCAGTAACACACCGGTGGAGATCCAGGCAATGCGGAAGACCAATATGATCCCGGTGCCTGGCCAGACCAAAGAGCTGATCAATGGCAACTACTACATGGTAGTGGCATCGGCCACACAGGAAACCAGTGGTACCGGCGAACTGCAGGTAGACGTAAAAATCCCGCAAGGTAAACTGCCGGGTGATAGTGTTTATTACCGCATTAAGATGAACGGGGCTTATTACTTATATAGTCATTTCCCGTTGATGGCCGCCCGCGCGGTACAGAAAGATACCAGCATCAGCCTTGGCCAGTACGTAGCAAAGACCTATGGTTATACCCTCAAACTGAATGTGAGCAAGGCTTACCCCAATTACTTTGTAAAAGGGAAAGACAACGGTGGTTTGCAGGTGACGGTGGACACCAACCAGTTCAGCAACGACTTTACCTACAGTGCCGAAAAGGGTGGAACTACTTACAAAAGCAATCAGTCCAAACCCGAAGCGGGGCTGACTATCGTTATTTACCGTAAGGAAAAAAAGCCCTACATACCTCCGGTTGAAGGAACGCCTACTGGCCAGATACGCCGGGCGGGGTACATCGAGATCGGCCGTGAAAAAACAACGATCGAAAAAGATGAAAAAGGTAAGGACCGCGCAGTGGTTAATTTCAACAACCTGCTCGCGAATCTCTTCGATGGGGACGAGTATTATTTAAAGGCGCTGAATGACAATGGAAGTGTATTCCAACAATCCGACTTCATCGCTGCAGAGATGGTTATAAAAGTGGCAAAGCCGGTTAATGTGAACAAACGTGACTCGCTGTATCGGCTGGTCAAACGCGATTATAACATCATTTCCAAAAAACCGCCGACCTCATTAGTAAAAGGAAAGTTGATTTATAAATGGGAGAGCGAGGGAAGCAAGGCGCAACTGCGGCCGATGAGTAACCAGAAGTTCAGGGTGGTAATCGATTACCTGGAAGATGGTAACTCCATTGGTTATGTAAAGTCAAGTACTAATTCACCCAAGAAAGTTGGTTTCAGTGAAAAGTTCTTCGTGCCGGACGGGCAGGATGAATACACTGCCGGGCAACAGTTGACCGATTTCGACCAGACCATGGCGGTGGGTACTACTGATGCAGAGGGTAACTATGAAATCGAAGTCGTCAATTTTAATAAAAAAGGCGATCTGGGTAAAGGTAAAATTGTGGAACAAGGCTGGTCGGCCAGTAAACCCGATCCCAAGACCGATCCCATTTTTAATGGTCTCGCAGGCATATTTGCTGATCCGGTCGTGAACCCGTGGGATGGCTCTTTCAACAGCAAGGGCAGTTACAACTCCATGCCGGGTGGTAATTATGGCATCAACCAAACCAACCTATACAATTATGCCAGCCAGGGTGCGCTGAATGCCAATACCAGTGGCGGCTTTGCGTTCAACAGCCAGGACGGTTTTTTTGAAGCCGGTCTCGGTACCAGCGTTTCGATCCAGGCGCAGGTGGGTGCGAAAATGATCAGTTTTATCAAGCCTACCGTCGAGACAGAACAGTCGATTGCATCCCACGGTCCGTCGGCCCCGTATGAATTCGCTAACGAATTCCAGCAAAACAACAACGACGATCCTTCCCCGGTGATTAAACGCGTCTATCGCATCATCCCGGATAACCAATACCTGTTCCCAACCACAGAGACCTTTACCATACAGGCTTTCGAAGCGGCAACACTTCCGGCGCTGAACAGCTACGTAAAGGAAATAGCGGTGAAAGTGTCCACCAAAAGCAAAAAAGGCGACAACCTGGAGGGTATGCTGGTAACGGTTTTCCGCCCGATTGGGTCAAAGACCGTACAGATGCCGTTTGGCGAAGGGGATGGGAATTACCTGCAGAAAGAGCTGACTAATCCCCAATACAAAGGCGGATCGGGTGATGCGAAATTTACCGGTGGTGCATCTTCAATAAAAGACGGAACGGATCTTTTCTCCAAAAAGTTCGAAATCCTTACGCCGGAACAAACAACGAATAAGGATGGCAGTACTACCATCAAACATATCCTGGCTGGTTACCCGTATTACTTTGTGGCATCAAGCACACC